>WRMA01000013.1 GCA_009777355.1 Oscillospiraceae bacterium
CGCCCTTATTTCCGCGAGAAATTTCCATGCAGCATAGTGGCTGACGTAGCTTTGCAGGAACTGCATAACTGTCCGGACCAGAAATACAATCAGTAAAAACACGGCTATGTATATAATATCGTTAAGAAGCCGGTTTACGTCGCCTTCGGTTTTCATATTATCTTCAAGTATTCTCACCATATTCTGGGTAAGTCTCGGGGTTATGAGATTAATTCCGGTGAGTATGAGCATAACGACCGCGCTGAAGGCTATGTACGTCCAGTATTTTGCGGCTGATTTATAAACTTTAATCAATATTTTCATAATAAATTTTCTTTAAAATACCTCCCGGTTTTATATTATTTATATTTCGATTTATATTATAACACGGAGTAAAGCAAAAAGCAATAAAAATAAAAAATTTTGCAATATTTTTATAAAATTTACAAAAACCAGTTTAATTTATATATTTTATATATTATAATATAATAAAACTAAATTATATTTTAATTTTTTAAGAGAGGTAAAATTTTATGGTTTTATACGAAGAACCGGTTGCGCTGGCAATCATGGCGGTTTCTGTAATAATCGCGCTTGCCGCTCAGTTCGGGGTTAAGAGCGCGTACGCGAAATATTCGAAAGTACGGATTTCGGGTAATCTTACCGGGGCGCAGGTCGCTCGAATGATGGTTGAGAGAGAGAACGCCGGCATTTTGGTCGTCGAATATAACGGCGGGAAATTAAGCGACCATTTTGACCCTCGCAAAAACATGATTGCGCTTTCGCCGGAGGTGTTCAACGGGAGTACGGTCGCGGCTCTCGGCATAGCCGCGCACGAGGCCGGCCACGCGCTGCAGCACAGTCAGGGTTACGCTCCTATTAAAATCCGCAACGGGTTAATTTTGCCTGTCGCCCGTATCGGCTCGACTTTGTCCATGCCGCTCGTTATGCTCGGTATTTTCGCTTCTGTTCCGTTTTTGATTGACCTGGGGATTATATTTTTCACCGCCGCTCTCGCTTTTCAGGTTATAACTCTTCCCGTTGAGTTTAACGCTTCGCGCAGAGCCGTATCTTTGCTCGGCGGCAATTCATATCTGACTGAATCAGAGTTGAAAGGCGCGAAAAAAGTTCTGAACGCCGCGGCTATGACTTACGTCGCCGCCGTCGTGACGTCGCTTTTGCAGCTGCTGCGTCTGCTTATGCTTGCAAGAAGGAGGAGATAGAATAAATTTATGTTAGCGATGATAATATGCTGGGGTTTAGCGGGATTATTTATTATCACGGGTATTTTTATGCTTACGGGCAGGGGAACTTTTTTGATTTCGGGATATAATACTATGTCCAAAAGCGAGAAGGCAAAATTCGAGGAAAAATTCGATATTAAATTATTATGCAGATTTATAGGAAAAATACTCATAGCTCTCGGTCTGCCGAATATTTTAATAGGTTTTCCGGTTATTGCGAGTATATCGTGGCTCGGCTGGATTTATACCGTTGTTGTTTTTGCGATTTGTATATTCGCGGTTATTTACGCGAACACAAGTAAAAGTTTCAGAAAATAAAAAACAAACAATATGGGAGATAGTATAATGCCTGAATTAAGCAGATTTGAAGGTATAATAGTAAAAATGCTGTTTAACGATAATATACAGCATAACAAACCTCATGTTCATGTTTATTACGGAGAGTACAGCGCGTCTGTGGGAATAGACGGGGAATTGCTTGCGGGTTCAATTCCGTATAAACAATTAAAAATGGTAGTCGGTTGGTTAGCTTTGCACGAAGAAGAAGCTTACAAAGCTTGGAATAACGCAGTTAAGGGTGAGCATTTTGATAAAATAAAACCATTATAGAAAGTGAAAAGGAGATTATTCAGTGTATATAATAGACGGAATTGCGTATGCAGGGGAATTGAGTAAAGATATTGAAGTAAAGAAAGTTTCGGTTTTAGACGATAGAATAATGCTGATTACGTTCAGTACAGGTGAAAAGAGGTTGTTTGACGTATCTGAATTATTGCGGTATCCGGCGTTTAAACCGCTTGAAAACGCAGAAATATTCACTCTGCCTAAAATAGAACGCGGAGTTTTAGTATGGCTTGACGGCGATATTGATATTGCGACGGAAACATTATACAAAAACAGTTTTGCATATCAGGAAGTTATTCGCAGCAGTTAGAAAATAAAAAAAATTTATATATAAAAAATACCGGAGGGAAAATTTTTATGGCTTATTATATTGATAGTTACATGGAAAGTTTATACAAAGGCAACAAAATTAAATTCAATATCGACGATATTAAAAACTACCGGGATTTTCAGGATTTTTATTCGGGGATGTATGAAGCATATATTTCGTGTCTCGGCGAAATACCGGCGGATTTGCCGCTCGACGTAAAAATTTTATCGGAAAATCAGCGCGGCGGGTATAAAATACTGAAAATCGAATATACTCTCGACGAAAATTTGAGAGCGCCGGCGTATGTGTTAATTCCGGACGGCGCAAAAAGTTTAAACCCGGGAGCAGTCGCCCTTGCGGGTCACGGTTACGGCGTCGCCGATATCGTGGGGATTAAAGAGAACGGCGAAGAAAGACTCCCGGAAGAAGACCCCGGTTATCACAAAAATTTCGCGGTCGAACTTGTAAAAAAAGGTTTTATCGTCGCCGCTCCGGAGCTTCTGGGATTCGGAGAGCTTGTTCTCGCTCCGAATACGAATTTCAGAAACGAGGGCAGTTCGTGCTATCCCGTTTCGACGCAGCTTTTGATGTATAAAAAAACTATGGCGGGGTTAAGGGTGAAGCAGGCCGTCCGTATGCTGGATTATCTTGCGGGGAGAGACGACGTCGATTCCGGAAGAATAGGCTCGATGGGAATTTCGGGAGGAGGCCTTGTTTCATCGTTTTTCGCCGCGCTTGACAAACGGGTTAAAGCGTGCGTCGTAAGCGGATATTTATG
Source organism: Oscillospiraceae bacterium (assembly GCA_009777355.1). Classification (GTDB taxonomy): domain Bacteria; phylum Bacillota; class Clostridia; order Oscillospirales; family WRJC01; genus WRJC01. Next base: position 2,936 of record WRMA01000013.1, read on the forward strand.
CACGTTCAAGCAGAGTATAATGGGGGTTCAACACTGCGTGGATAATTTTATACCGGGTTTATTAAAATACGGTGAAATGGCCGATTTGTTCGGGCTTATCGCTCCGCGTCCGCTTTTAATCGAATCGGGGGAGAGCGACGATATATTCCCGATAGACGGCGTAAAATCGTCGTATGCGAGACTTGAGGCGCTGTATAAAAAATTGGACGCGCCGGATAAAATAGACGCCGACATATTTGACGGAGGTCATCAAATTTGGGGCGTTAAATCGTATGATTTTTTGGTTAAATGGTTGTAAAGCCGTTAAATAATATTTTAATTTTTTTGGAGGATAAAAAAACATGATTAGAGCTTTAGTTTGGTGCGAGAATATCCAGAACAAAACGCAGGAGGACGTAATATCGGTCTATCCGGACGGGATGCACAACACAATCGCGGATTTTTTAAACGCGGACCCGAATATTACGGCGAAAACCGCGACTCTCGACGACCCCGACTGCGGCGTAAACGACGAAACCCTTGCGGATATTGACGTTGTGTTATGGTGGGGACACATAGGGCATGATAAAGTGCCTGATTGCGCCGTAGAGATGCTGTACGAGCGCGTCGTAAGAAAAGGCATGGGACTAATATGTCTGCACTCGGCGCATTTCGCAAAGATTTTCAAGCGTCTGATGGGAACGTCGTGCGGGTTAAGTATCCCCGCGCCAGGCCACGCGCCGCAAAAACTCTGGACGCTGCTGCCGGGTCACCCGATAGCGGCGGGGATTCCCAATCCGGTAGACATAGAAATTGAAGAAACTTACAGCGAATATTTTGATATTCCGCAGCCGGACGAGCTTGTTTTCAACGCGGCTTTCGGCAACTGCGCCTCTTTCAGGGCGGGCGCGGCGTATCACAGAGGCAGAGGCAAAGTCTTTTATTTCCAGCCGGGTCATGAGACATATCCCGTATATCACAAAAAAGAAATACAGGATATAATACTTAATTCCGTTTACTGGGCGAACAATAAAACTAGAGGGCAATAGGGATAAAATTTTGCGTTTACCCTAAAAATAATAAAAATTTATATACAGTAGGGCGCGGCTTCCATGCCGCGCCGCGGATTTTCGCAAGTCTAATGGTTTGTCACCCGGCGCGGCATGGAAGCCGCGCCCTACAAAAACATATCTTTATTTCATACTTCAAGACCCCGTAACCGAAAACGCATACTCTGTCTCCGACCTGAATTCCTCGCCTTTTTTAAGTACGCACTGCGGGAAATGCGGCATATTCGGCGTGTTCGGCGAATACTGCGTTTCAAGGCAGAATCCCGCGAATTTTCCCATTGCCGAGCCTTTTTTGCCGTTTGCTTCGTTCAGATTTATTCCCGTGTAAAACTGCATCGCGGGCATATCCGTATACACGGTCATTTCTATACCCGTGTTAAAATCGCAGGCGACGGCCGCTTTACGGGTTATACCCGGTTCGCCGAGTATAAAATTATGGTCGTAACCGCCTATATCTATTGATTTTATATCTTTGCCGATAAGCTTGGGCTCCGTAAAATCAAACGGGGTATTCTTTACGCTTGCGATTTCTCCCGTCGGGATTAATCCGTTGTCTACGGGCGTGTAATTTTCGGCAAAAATCTGCATACGGGCATTTAAAATATCGCCCGAATTATATCCGCCTAAATTAAAATACGAATGATTCGTGAGATTTAACACGGTATCGCGGTCTGAAACTGCCGAATATTTAATTTTAAGAGAATTTTCCTCAGTAAGAGTATATTCGATAAATATATTGACTTCGCCGGGGAAATTTTCCTCGCCGTCGGGGCTTGTGTAAACAAACGCCGCGCTTGCGTCTTTGCCGTCCGAAACTCCGAGGGTTCTCCAGACGCGTCTGTGATAGCCGACGATTCCCCCGTGCAGACTGTTTTCGCCGTTGTTTTTGCGCAGGATATATTCCTCGCCGTTCAGTTTAAACTTCGCGCCGCCTATACGGTTACCGTAGCGCCCTATCGACGCGCCCTGACAGGATTTGCCGTTTATATAACCGTCTAAATCGTCGTAGCCCAGTAATACGTCGATAAAATCTCCGTTTTTATCCGGAACGCATAAATCTACCGCGGACGCGCCGTAATTTGTGAGGGATACGCTCATGCCGTTTTTGTTTTTGAGGGTGATTAGATTAATTTTATAGCCGTCGAAAAAACCCCAGTCTGTTTTGTTAATCATTTTTGTTTACCTCCCTGCGTTTAAATTTATTTTTGTTTTTTCTCTACACGTCCATGATTATAGGCAGAACCATCGGTTTGCGTTTTGTTTTCTGATATAAAAACTTTGACAAATCGTCGCGTACTCTCGTTTTTATAGCGTTCCATTCGTTCGTGCCGCTGTCAAAACAGTAATTTATCGCGTCCCTTGCCGTTATTCTCGTCTGCTCCATTAATTCTTCGGATTCCCTGACGTAAACGAATCCCCTGCTTACTATATCCGGTCCGGATATAAGCAGTCCGTCTTCTATGTCTATTGCCGCGACCACCACTATAAGGCCGTCCTGCGCGAGATGACGCCTGTCTCTCAGAACTATATTTCCCACGTCTCCCACGCCGAAACCGTCCACGAGAATTTTTCCGCTCGGCGCGGTTCCGTTGAATTTGATAGAATTTTTATCGAGTTCTATAATCTTCCCTACGTCGGGAATTAATATATTTTCAGGCTTCGCTCCCATGTATTCGGCGAGTTTCGCGTGGGCTTTCAGATGTCTCTGCTCGCCGTGAACGGGGATAAAAAACCTGGGTTTCACGAGTCCGTGTATTAATTTCAGCTCTTCCTGGCACGCGTGCCCGGAAACGTGCACTTCGGCGACCGCGTCGTGAAGAACGTGCACGCCTTTTTTTGACAGTTCGTTTATTATCCTGCCGACGGTTCTTTCGTTTCCGGGTATGGGATTCGCGGATATGACGACGACGTCGTCCGCTCCCAGGCTGATTTTATCATGGTCTGAGAACGCCATTCTGTGGAGGGCGGACATCGGCTCTCCCTGCGACCCGGTTGTAATCACGGCAATCTGTTCCGGATTATATTTCTTCATCTCGTTTATATCTATGAGAATACCTTCGGGAACTTTCAGATATCCCAGCTCTATCGCGACTCCTATTATATTGAGCATACTCCTGCCGGTTATCGCGACCTTGCGCTTATATTCCGACGCGACCGATATAATCGACTGTATTCTGTGGACGTTCGACGAAAAAGTCGCTATCGCTATTCTCTTGTTCGCGTGTTCCCTGAATATTACGTTGAGGGAATTTTTCACCTGCCTTTCAGACCTTGTCGTTCCGGGTCTTTCGGCGTTCGTAGAATCGCACATCAGCGCGAGAACCCCGTTCTTGCCGTATTCCCCGAATCTCGTAAGATTTATCATTACGCTGTTGACCGGGGTCAAATCGATTTTAAAATCCCCCGTGAATATAACGACCCCGACGGGCGTCGTTATTGCGAAGGAAACAGAATCGGGTATAGAATGATTTACGTGGATAAATTCGATTGAGAAGCAGCCGAGTTTAATAGTTTCGCCGTCTTTGACGATCGTCGTCTTCGTCTTTTTCTCGAGTTTATGCTCCTCGAGTTTGTTTCTTAAAATACCCAGAGTGAGTCTCGTTCCGTAAACCGGAACGTTTATACTGCCAAGAACATAGGGCAGCGCGCCGATATGGTCCTCGTGGCCGTGGGTTAAAACTATCCCTCTGATTTTATCGATATTTTTTTCCAGATAAGACGTATCGGGAATAACCAGGTCGACTCCGAGCATATCGTCGTCGGGGAAAGCGAGACCGCAGTCGAGAACGATAATATCGTCTTCGTATTCAAGAACCGTTATATTTTTACCGACTTCCTGAAGTCCTCCGAGAGGGATTATTTTAAGTTTCGGCGCGTTCTGATTTTTCGCGCCGTTCGGATTATTAGAATTGCCTGAATTTTTTTTCGCCATATTTACTCCTTTTCAGTTATAGATTTAAATTTATAATTTTAGTTCTTTGATTTATGTATGCGTTGAATTTATAATTTGCAAACGTACAAAAAACCTCCGGTCCCGCTTATTTTTTAAAAAAAAGCGGGCGCCCGAAGAGCGGGGGGCGTATCTGCGCGGCGGAATTAAGGCGCGGAACGAAAACGTCAAATCTTATTATACGCTTATTTTTTTATTTTGTCAACCGTTAGATTTTATTTTGATTTTATTTCAGGATTATTTAAGATTGTTTATTATTTTTCTTATTACGCCGTCCGCCTCGCCTATTATTTCGTCTGCGGCTTCTACGCTTAACGCTTCGGCCATGAGTTTAAATCCGGAGCCTTTTTTGGGGATTATATTGACGCGGCCGTTCTCAAAATCAAGCGTCATGCCTTCTTTCGACGTATAATTTATATTTTCCGGTTTATTTAAATACGGACGTTTTTTTATTTGTTCGTTAAGGCTGCGCATTATTTTTGTCTTTTGATTTCCCGAAACTTCTATCTCGGCGTCTTTTGAGATAAATCTGGGCAGCGCGCTTATTAATTCGTTTAAATTTTTATTTGAATTACGCAGAACGAAGCAAAGCCTTATTGACGCGAAGCATGCGTCTTTTAAATAAAGCTGCGACATGATTTTTGATTTTGCATCCGAATCGGTTTTTGTATCGGTAAACGGACAGGAAATATATCTCAAAACGTCCGCGCCCGCTTCTTCGGCGATTGTCTGAAGGGCTTGAGGAGCGAGATACGGCAGCGCGATTTCCGTTTCGCCGTTCTGCGCGGCGTCTTTTATTAAAATCGCTATAATATGCCAAAAGTCTATTTTGTTATTTTTATCGTTATTATCGTATGCCCAAAGTTCAAAACCGTCGCTTCCGATTTCAAAAACGACGCGGTCTTCCGGAATATTATAATCGTCATAAATATAAATATCCGCCGACAGTTCTTTTAAAGCTTTTTTTAAGATTTCAGAAGCCGGGTTATTTGATTTGACGGAGACTTTAAATCCTTTCAAATCAAACGCGGACGAATTGGGATTAACCGGCGGGTTTTTCAAAAGCTCGCTGAAATATAAAAATTTCAGCCCCTCAAAAATTTCAGCCGGGTAAATTTCTTCGGCAAGGGGCGGCTTGCAGTCGTCGCGCAGAAGCGCCGCTTCGAATTTTCTCTCGAACGTTCTGGACGGCGAAAGGGTATTGCAATCATAGATTTTTATTATATCTTCGCCCGATTTATCCGAACTGCCGGCGAAAAGCATCGCGTCGAGCTTGAAATGCCCGGCGGCGAAAGCCGCGAGAGAAGCGAACCCCTCGCCGAAATCGTAGCTTTTCGCGCCCGACGCGGCTATTCCGCACAGCAGGGAATTTTTAATCAGTCCGCTTATATTATTTTTGCCGCGGCTCATCACCCCTACCCTGCCCGGACCGGATTTTCCCGACGAAGCCATGCCCGCGGCCGTTCCTATCTTTACGCAGTATTCGGGAGTAAGCGTGTCGTTGAATACCCCCGTTATTCCGTCGTCGTTATCGAACAGATTATATTTTATTCCCGAAAAAATAACGCTTGACATGATTTTTTCTCCTTCGTTTATAACCTTATTATTCCAGATTTTTACGCCGCCCGCTATAACGGCGTTTTTTTCTATACGGCAGTCCTGACCTATAATGCAGCCTTCGTTTATTTTTACGCCGTCTCCGATTTCAGTATTTTTGCATATAACGGATTTTATAATCTTCGCGTTATCGCCGATTTTAACCCCTTCGTGAATTATACTGCCCGTAATATCGCAGTTTTCGCCGATTTGCGAATAATTTCTGTAAGTCTTGATTTTTCCCGTTTCGTTTATTATATTAATTCTTTTGTTTTCCGCTTCTATATTGCACTGATAATAAGCGTTTAAATCTCCTATGTCGCACCAGTAGTTATCGTCCGCGTAACCGCTCATTTTATATTTATTTTTATTCTCCTGAAGAAGCGGGAACAAATCCCTGCCGAAATCGTAGAATTTTTCATCGGGTATAATATCGAGGATTTTATTGTTTATAATATAAATGCCCGTATTTACAGTATCCGTGAAAACCTGCGACCACGAGGGTTTTTCTATAAACGCCGTTATAATTCCCGAGTCTCCGGTTTTTGAATCTGTTACCACTCCGCCGAACTCCAGAGGATTCTCTGATTTTGACAAAACAATCGTAACGTCTGAACCTGTGGATTTATGATAATCCGCGGCTTTTGTTATATCTGTGTCGCAGATTGCGTCGCCGCTTATGACTATGAAAAAATCATCGTGCGATTTTATCGATTCGTCAAGCAGAAAACTTTTTGTATTTTTGACGCTTCCCGCTGTTCCGAGAGGCGTTTTCTCTTCGAAATAAAACAAATCGACGCCCTCGAAATTTGATTTATATTTATTTTGTATTTGTTCGGGCAGAAACATAAGAGTTATAGCGGCGTCTGATATTTTATGTTTTTTTAACAGTCTTATAATATAGCTCATCACGCTTTCGCCGAGAACGGGAACGAGAGGCTTAGGCATTTTAAGAGTCAGGGGGCGCAGTCTCGTTCCCTCGCCTCCCGCCATAATCACAGCTTTCATTTTTATAAATTCTCCTGTAAAAATATAATATACTATAATAGTAATATTTGTTAATTAAGGCGATTTTATGCATTTTAAATAAAAATTGCGGAAATTATTTAAATATATTTGACTTTTCGGGCGTATTTGATTATAATATTGTGTATAGAGGGTTGTAACGGGGAAAGTTTATATTTTGTGTAGGGGGTTAAAATTATGTCAGAATATAATGCGGAAAATTTTTATGATAAAATAGCAAGTAAATACAGATGGTTTTTTTCTTCACAAGACGGCATTATGAAACGCGCAAATGATATAAAACCGATTCTTGAAAAATTTAATGTTAAAACTGTTTTAGACTGTTCCTGCGGCGACGGCATACAAGCAATTCCGCTTGCCAAAATGGGTTATTCTGTTGACGCCGGAGATATATCCGCAAATATGCTGAAAAAAGCAATGGAATTTGCCAATAAAGAAAACTTGAATATAAATTTTCAACAGGCTGATTTCAGAGAACTTGAAAAAACTTTTACACATACATACGATTGTGTGTTGAGTTTAGGCAATTCTATTCCTCATCTAATGACCGAGCAGGATATTAAAAAAGCCCTTTTGAGTATATATAATCGGCTTAATCCAAACGGAATTATACTTGTAACTATGAGGGATTACGATGAAATGTTAGCTAAAAAGAACCGATTTCACCCTATGAGGATAAATGATATTCACGATAATTTTCGTTACAGCATACTTTATGTTTTTGATTATTTTCCCGATATAATTCGTTTTAATATTATATATCTAATCGAAAATATGGAAACGGGCGAAAAGCACATGGAACAAGAAACTGTCGACTATAATCCGATTAAAAAAGCCGATTTTATAAAATATCTTAAAGAAACAGGCTTTGTTAATGTTGATTTTAACGGTTTTTATATTGGACAGAAATAAGCTGATAAGCTAAGGTGTGTAAAAACGAAAAAAGGAGGAAAATATAATGCTCAAAATATATCTTGATAACTGTTGTTATAACAGACCGTTTGACGATTTATCAAATGTTAACAGAAAAGGTTTTGATTATACTAAATGGCGCGAAAAGCTATACGACGATATGACGCTTGATGAAATCCTTGACCATGCGGCTGACGTTACGAAAAGCTACGCGCCGCCTAAAAGAGTAGAGATTATATAATAACCATTTTCCACGGAACCCAAAATTGCGTCGTCACATACACATAAATAATATATATAATTTATAAATCCGGGAGGAATGATTTTTTTATGAAAATAAGCGTGAGTTCTTATTCTTATCTTAATATTTTCGGCAAAGACGGCTTTGATATTTACAAGCTTGTAAAAACAGTCAAACAGCAGGGATTCGACGGGATTGAAATCGCGAGTCTGCCGAATCAAAATCAAAACGGCGAAGACGATTTATTTGAGTTTTTCAGATTAATTAAAAAACTCTGCGCGGACGAAGGGCTTGAAATCCCCAATTACTGCGTGGGCTCCGATTTTCTCAACGGAAGCGGCGGAGACATAGAAAAAGAAATCGCAAAAGTTAAACATAACGTCGATTTAGCCGAGGCTCTCGGTTCTTTCGGCATACGTCACGACGCGACCTGGGGAATAAAAAAAGAAACCCCTCCCCCGAGAGGTTTCGACGATATCGTCGACAGGCTTGCCTATGCTTATCGCGCGGTCACTGAATACGCGGAAAAGAAAGGCATAGCGACTTCTGTGGAAAATCACGGATATTTCGTTCAGGACAGCGTCAGAGTTGAGAAGTTAATTAACAAAACCGGGCATAAAAATTTCGGCGTTACTCTCGATATCGGCAATTTTCTGTGCGCGGACGAAGACCCCGTATACGCGGTTGGTATTCTCGCGCCGTATATAAAACACGTCCACGCGAAAGATTTTCACGTTAAGAGCGGCATGGGACCGAATCCGGGAGAGGGATTTTTCAAGTCGAGAGGCGGAAATTATTTAAGAGGTTCGATAATCGGCCACGGAAACGTACCTGTCGACCAGTGCGTAAACATAATAAAATCGAGCGGTTACGACGGGTATATAAGCATAGAATTCGAAGGGTTGGAAGACCCCGTCAAGGCGACGTCCATAGGTCTTGATTATTTGAGAAGATTCTAACTTAAACTTATCTTAAACGCTGTTCCAGGGTCGTACTTTCTCCGTGTCCCGGATATAATTTATAGCTTTTATCCAGGGATTTCAATTTTTCCAGCGATTTAATAAGAGCGCGATAATCCCCTCCGTATAAATCGCAGCGGCCGACGCCGTCTTTAAACAAAGTGTCTCCGGCGAATACGGCTTTCGCTTCGCCGCAAATAAAACAGCACGAGCCCTTCGTATGTCCGGGCGTATGAATAACCCCGAGTGAAACATCTCCGGAAGTCAAAATATCGTTTTCTTTTAAAAGAATATCGGGGAGAACGATTTCACCGCCGGTCATGCTTTTTCCGGGATTTTCAAGATATTCTTTTTCAAGTTCATGCGCGGCGATTTTTGCGCCCGTTTCTTCTCTGAATTTATTCGCGCCGAGTATATGGTCGTAATGTCCGTGCGTCAAAACGATATATTCGAGAGAGATTCCTTTTGATGAAATTATATCCGCGATTTTCCCGTCATATAAGGCGGGGTCGATAAGCTGCGCCTTGCCGGATTCCGTATCATGGATTAAATAACAGTTTGTGGAATTTATTTTGAATAAATGCGCCGTTACGTTCATTATTAATTTCTTTCCTCCGTTAATTTTATATTTATTCTAAATATACTAAAAAAAATATATGCTGTCAAGTATTTAATATAAAAAAATAGAGAAAAGATATGAAAATTCTGAAAATGCTTGACATAATAAAAATCTTATAGTAAAATCTTATATAAAATAAAAAATAAACTTGGGGAGGAAAATATTATGATTAGCGCGGCAAAAAGAATACGCGATTTTTATGCGCTGAAGCCGGGCGCGGGGATTATTCAGACGGAGTTCGGGTATTACTGCCTGGATAAATGGAAAGAACAGGGTTTTATAGATGATAAAACTAATCTCGGCGAACTTTTCGGTCACGAAGACACAGGGGTTGCGGGATTCTGGGGGCTTGGCTGGTGCGAAGCGAGTTTTTATCCGGCGTTTGAAGAGATAGTTCTTGAAGACAGAGGGGAATATGAACTTGTACAGGATTTTTCAGGCCGCCACGTTTTATATTTTAAAGGACGCAGGAACGGCTTTATGCCGGAGTATGCCGGACATCCGGTCAAAGATATGAAAACGTGGGAAGAGAACTGCAAATGGCGTATGAATCCTGAAACGCCGGAACGGTATGCAAATATGGAGAGGGATTTAAATCACAGTATCGAACGCGCGAAACAAGGCTGCTGGACGCAGCAGTCAGTCGTCGGCGGCTATATGTATCTCCGCAGCCTGATGGGGCCGGAAGATTTGCTTTATAAATTTTACGACGAGCCGGAGCTTATACACGACTGCATGAAAACATGGCTCGAACTCGCGGACCGGGTAATCGCGGAACATCAGAAATATTTGACCCGGGAGGGCTTGCATCTGGAAGAGTTGTTTTTAGCTGAAGATATCTGCTACAAAAACGGGCCGCTTATATCGCCCGATATGATACGCGAGTTTTTATTCCCGTATTATACGCAGCTTATAAATAATATAAAATCGCGGCAGACGAATAAAAATTTGCTGCTGCAAATAGACACGGACGGTTTTGCGTATCCCGTAATAGATTTATACAGGGAAATCGGCATGGGTTATATGTCGCCGTTTGAAGTAGCTTCCGACTGCGACGTTGTTGAGGTCGGCAAAAAATATCCGGATTTACTTATACGCGGAGGAATCGACAAGCGCGTTTTAGCGTCGGGCAGAGACGCAATCGATAAAATGATAGACAGAATTATGCCGGTAATGAAAAAGCGCGGCGGGTATATACCGACGAGCGACCACGGCGTGCCGGAAGAAGTCCCGTTTGAAGATTATCTGTATTTCAGGAAAAAGATGCTGGAGTTTAAAGATTAAGAACAGGGTTTTTATTTTATATTTTATTTACTTGAAAAACGTTCTTCGCGGCGTGAATTTTTTCTGATTTCCGCCGGAAGAACCGGACCCGGTAAATTTAAAATCCGGCTTTCTCGCGCTCTCGTATTTTTCGTACGCGAGTATGATTTTCTGCACGAGCTTATGCCGTACGACGTCTCTGTCAGTAAAATAATGCGCGGCTATATCGTTGATATTTTTTAAAATCTTTACGGCTTCGACAAGTCCGCTTTTTGTGTCTCCCGGCAAATCTATCTGAGTTATATCGCCGGTTATTACGGCTTTCGAGTTAAATCCGAGACGGGTCAGAAACATCTTCATCTGCGCGGGAGTGGTGTTCTGCGCCTCGTCGAGTATGACGAACGAATCGTCGAGGGTTCGTCCGCGCATGTATGCGAGCGGCGCGATTTCTATTATATTGCGTTCGGCGTATTTCTGATAGCCTTCGTAGCTCAGCATTTCGTAAAGCGCGTCGTAAAGCGGCCTTAGATACGGGTCGATTTTATTCTGTAAATCCCCCGGCAGAAACCCGAGTTTCTCGCCAGCTTCAACGGCGGGGCGGGTTAGGATAATTCTGCTTACTTTTTTGTTTTTCAAGGCGTTCACGGCCATTGCGACCGCAAGAAAAGTTTTGCCCGTACCGGCGGGGCCGACTCCGAAAACAATAGTGTTTTTCTTAATCGCCTCGACGTAGCCTTTCTGACCGATTGTTTTGGCTTTTACGGGTCTCCCTCTCGCGGTTATGCACACGACGTTGTTATCGAGACCCGAAAGCTCGCTTTTTCTCCCGTCGCTTATCATAGCCATAGCGTAATTTATATTCTGCTCCGTTAAAATCTCGTTAAAATTAAGCAGATTCATGAGATAATCGACGGTATCCGAAGCTTTTATTATATTCTCTTCGCTTTCACCCGAGATTTTCAGCCTGTCTCCGTCCTGATTTGAAATCTTTACCTCAAATTCGTTTTCGATTGCGTTTATATTGCAGTCGAGTTCGCCGAAAAGATAGGAAATCTTTTCGGGATATTTTATATTCAAGTATTTTTCCGTCATAAAATTTTTTACCCCCGCCTTTTTAATAATTATTAAATATTAATCATTAATTAATATTTCCGTTTCTTCCGCTATGTTTTCTATGAGTTCGACGGTACACGACATATAAAAATAATCTTCCGTTATTTCTTCCTCGAAATGTTTTGACTTTATATCGATAATATTTTCGTCTGAACCGAACCTACTGTCTATTATACTATTTATTTTGGAAATTGCAATATCTTTTGCCGTATTTCGGCTGATTTTTTTGTTTTTTATTTCAAATTCGCTGTAAAAAGCCGTTGAAATTTTAATCGGGAGAACGATAACGTCAAAAAGAGTAAGGTTTTTCGTCTCTCTTGTCCTGTCATATTCGGGATAATTTACGCCGGCGTTCAAATACAGATTTATATTTCTGCCGAGAATATTTAAACTGCGCTTGCCCGCCGTGTTCCCTGTATAATATTTTTCGGACGAATTAAGAGGGATTATAACTTCTACTTTTCTTATCGTTTCGGCGACGGCTTTCCCCGCTGCGCGCTTTATTCTTATGCCCAGCATTTCGGACTCCGTAACTCCGCTGATTAAAACCTCGCCTTTTTGAACCGTGGTTTCCTCTCCGGCGACCCGTTCGCCTTCGTAAGCGTCTATAAAAATTATTTTCCCCGTTTTCGACGCGGTTATATTCGCGGGAGTCGTCCTGTCGATTATTTTTTCCGCGGGTTCGGCTTTTTTCACCTCGATATTCGCGACTGTGCCTTTTATATTAACGGCGAGCCAGGAGATTTTGCCGTTTGAGGCGAGTATTATTTTGTTCTGGATTTGCGCGGAGTCTATATTTTTAATCAAAACCCCCGGTTTACAGCCGAATCTTTCGAGCATTTCTATAATTTCCATGTCGCTGTGATAATCTGACCTTGATATTTTGACGTCCCAGACGAAAAACGTCGAGGTATAAATTAAAGCGGCGCCTATGAGAGTTCCGGCATATATTCCCAGGCGGTATTTATGCCTCGCCAGTAAATATCTTACGCCGGTTTTGTCTATAATTTCGCAGTCCGTATTTGTTTTAGCGGCGATTTTTTTCAGCGTTTCCTCATTTGCGTAGCGCGAGGACATTTTTATACGCAGCGCGCCGGTTTTATTTTGGTCTTCACTCTTTGATTCTTCTTTTTCGATTCCCCAAAACCTGACGTTTAAATTCATCAGCATATTTATAAATCTCTCCGGTTTTACGCCGGCAATTCGAACTGAGACGTATCCGAACAAAAAATGATAAAGCTTTACAAGAAACATAAATATCCCCCTCGTATAATATAATATATTCTACATAGTAAACTCGACGTTTTTGATAAATCCCCGAACGGCCAGGACGTTTTTTGTCAGGTTGCTTAAAGTAAGAGTCCTGCCCGAAATATTTATGCGGCAGAATTTTGTTTCCAGAAGTATATTTTCAGCCGCGTAAGACAAAAGGCCGGTACAGCCGTCGATTGTGATTTCGCGATTCCCCCTGATTTGAATGGACGGGAAATTTTTAAAAGTTCCCTGCGGAAAAGACAGAACCTCTGCGAGTTTGTCGTTTCCTCCGAAATCTTCGGATTTATTATTTTTCGTTTTAATAAATTTCAAAATATTTTTACCCCCCGGGATTATATTTGCTTAATATAAAATTTATGCGAATATTTTTTATAAAATTACAATAAATATTAGTAATATTCATATAAAGGCGGGGATTTGCGATTAAAAAAATAAACAAAGTTCTGTTTTCTCTGTTTGTTTCGGCGTTTATGATTTATATTATAAAATATCCGAAAGAATCCGGAGATATAGTGATAAGGGGTTTAAATTTATGCTATCTCGTTATAATCCCGGTGATTTTCCCGTTTCTCGCGTTTTCAAAAATGTTTATCGATTCTTATATATTTAAAGTCTGCGGACGTTTGCTGAACAAACCCGCGAAGTTTTTGTTTTCCGTATCGGGAGATTACGCCAACGCCTTTTTTATCGGCGCGGCCGCGGGTTTTCCCGTCGGGGCTAAAACTGTGAGCGAAGTATATCTCGCGAATAAAAACAATAAAAGTCATGCCGTAAACAAAAACGAAGCCGAGAGGACTCTCGCGTTCTGCAATAACTGCAGCGTATCTTTTGCGGTTTCAGCCGTCGGCATAGCGGTTTTCGGAAGTTTTAAAACCGGACTCGCTTTGTTTTTTATTCAGCTGTTTGCGGCAATTATTACGGGGATTATTATCAGATTTATTTTTAAACCGGAAAGGGAGGTTTTCGCCTTTTCTGAATCCGGTAAACGCGGCGGGAGTAATTATACCCCCCGGGAAGAATCTGATTTCGCCGAAATATTATCGGATTCGGTAAACGCTATTTTAAACGTCTGCGGAACGGTTCTGTTTTTCTTTATCGCGGCCGATATAACTCTCGAATATCTGAAATTTCTGCCGTTTTTTTCTTCGGATTTTTTCAAAATCTTGATTCCGGGGATTTTCGAAATAAGCTCGGGAATAAATTCTCTGGTAAATTCGGACGTTTCGGCGTATTATAAATTGATATTCGCGTCTATAATATTATCATGGTCGGGTATATCTGTCCATTTTCAAATTATGAGCGCGATAAAAATAAAAGAGAAAAATGTCGGATTTTCTCTCAAACCCTACTTTACAGGAAAGATAATTCATGCTATAATATCAATAGGGGCGACTCTGTCAGCCGTGAAATTCGCGCCCGGTTTAATAGATTTGATAAAAATCAACGAAATCGCCGCGTCGACTGCCGGAAGTCCGGTTCTAAACAAATTAGCCGGCCTCGGCGCATATACCGGCGCGCTTGCCTTAACTTTTATCGTTTCGCTCGCCGTTATGAGTTCGGCGTTTATTCTGGTGATTTTATCCGGATTATTCCGCGGGCTTTGCAGAATTTACAGAACGCGCGGAAATCCATAAAAAAACGAAAGGAAATTTTATGAGAGGAAAATTCAAAAATACGGAGAATATAGAAAAGCGGTGCTGTTACTGCGAACACGCGGCGCCAATACGGGAAACGACGGGATATATATGCAGGAGAAAAGGCGTCGTGAGCTATAATTTCGCGTGCGGGAAATTCGCTTTCGACCCGATTAAATTATCCCCGGTTCTTCCCGCAAGACAGTTAAGGTTCTCGCCCGAAGATTTTAAGATTTAAAATTTTATATATAATTTTTTAACTGATTGGACTGGTCAAGATTGAGGATAAGAAGGATGCTCAAAGAATTTAAGAAGTTCGCTTTTAAAGGCAATATAATAGACCTGGCAATCGGCGTGATTATAGGCGGGGCGTTCGGTAAAATAGTGACGTCGCTCGTTTCTGATATAGTCATGCCCCTGCTGACGCTCGTAACCGGCAAAATAAAATTCGAGAATTTATTTATCGCTCTCGACGGTAAGAAATACGACAACATAGAAGCCGCTAAAGCGGCGGAGGCGGCGACGCTCAATTACGGACTGTTTATAACGTCGGTCGTGGATTTTCTGATAATCGCGGCGTCTATATTTATCGCGCTCAGGCAGATAAACAGGATTCAGGACAGATTCAAGACGAAAGAAGAGGCGAAGCCCACCGTCAAGGAATGTCCGTTCTGCAAGACTTCGATACATATAGAAGCGTCAAGGTGTCCGAACTGCACTTCCGATATCGTTATAGAAATAAAAACCGAAGAACCCGAAGAGGGCGAAAAAACGGGAGAGGATAATTAATCCTCTCTCTTTGCTTTAAAATAAAATAAAATTATATTATTTTTCTATTGCATTATCAGTTAAAATATTGTATAATGAAACATTGTATAAAAATATTTATTTATAATTATTGTAAAGGAGAAGATTTTATTAATGACAGGTAATTTAAACAGTACAAAAAAATTAGCGGGGATAGCGGTTTTCAGCGCGATTATTATAACTCTGCAGTTAATCGCGACTTTTGTCAAGTTCGGGCCGTTTGAAATCACTCTCGCGCTTGTTCCCATTGTTGTCGGGGCGGCGGTATACGGAATGGGCGCGGGAGCTTTTCTGGGCGGTGTGTTCGGCGCCGTGACGCTTATAGCGGGTATATTCGGCTGGTCTCCCGGAACTAATATTCTCTGGACTATGAATCCTCTGCTTACGACGGTTCTTGCCGTCGGAAAAGGAGCGGCGGCGGGATTTTTCGCGGGGGCGGTTTATATTGCGGCCGCGAAAAAACATGCCGCGCTGGCTTCCGTTCTGGCGGCGATTATGTGCCCCGTCGCAAACACCGGCGTATTTTTGGTCGGTATGATTTTGTTTTACAAAGATACTTTAACCGAGTGGGCGGGAGGAACGCTGACTCTGTCCGCCGTAATGTTTACGATTCTCGGCGTTAATTTTTTACTGGAGTTCGGCGTCAACGTGGTGTTAAGCCCGGTAGTCTCGCGGATTCTCAAAATACGCGCGAATTTTAAATAAAATAATAATAAAAGAGGTCTGTTTTTTTATGATAATAGAACCGAAAATAAAGGGTTTTATCTGTATTACGGCTCACCCGAAAGGCTGCGCGAAGAATATAGAAAATAACATAAAATATCTTTCCGGAAATAAAAAGCTTGAAATCGGGAAAATAAAAAACGTTCTCGTTATAGGGTGTTCGGCGGGTTACGGACTCGCTTCGGCTATGGCGGCGAGTTTTTCTATGGGCGCGAAAGTTATCGGGGCAGCTCTCGAGAAAAACGCGCAGAAAGAACGGGGAAGAACGGCGAGCGCGGGTATGTATAATCTCGCGGCCTATAAAAAAGAAGCGGATAAAAGGAATCTTGATTTGGATATAATTATCGGCGACGCTTTCGCAAATAAAACAAAAGAAAAAGTCTGCGATATAGTAAATAAAAATAAAATCAAAATAGATTTGATTGTATACAGCATAGCCTCTCCGATAAGAATCGACCCGGAAACCGGCGTAAGATATAATTCCGTTTTAAAGCCCATAGGCAAAGAATATAAATCCAAAGGCATAGATTTAACGGGCTTTAAATTAAACGAGACTCTTATACAACCCGCAAGCGAGGACGAAATCAAAAACACAATAAAAGTAATGGGCGGCGAGGATTTAGAACTCTGGGTCGATGTTCTGGCGGAAAATAATCTTTTGAGCGAAAACGCATCCGTAGTATCTTATTCTTATATAGGTCCTCCCGTAACTCACGATATTTATCTCAACGGCTCTGTCGGCGCGGCGAAAAAGCATTTGAAACAAACCTCGGATAATTTAAATAAAAAATATAAAATCAAATCTTATGTTTCGGTGAATAAAGCTCTGGTTACTCAGGCGAGCGCCGCGATTCCCGTACTGCCGCTTTATATTTCTCTTTTGTTCAAAGTCATGAAGGAAAAGAATATCCACGAAGGCTGCATAGAACAGGCTTACAGAATGTTCGAAAAGTTTCGGGACGCAGAAGAAAGCAAAGATTTTAATTTGACGGACGAAGACGGATTTATAAGACTGGACGATTTGGAAATGCGCGAGGACGTACAAAAAGAAGTCGCGGACAGATGGGAAAAAGTCACCGACGGGAATCTTGGAGAATTGGCCGATTCGGACGGTTACCGAAAAGATTTTCTGAATCTTTTCGGTTTTGGTCCGGACGGCGCAGATTACTTCGGTGAAGTCGGAGAAGATGAAATCGAAATCGATACAAAAAGGTTGGGGATTATAGAAATTTGATTTATATTAAGGCAAAGAGGAGAATTTGTTTATGGCGTTAACTATAAATTTTAATAATAGCGCCGATGAAAATGCGGCATATATACATCTTAAAAATTTATATCCGGCAAGCAGAATAATAAAAATTGATAAAGATTTCGACGAACTTCTCGAGGAAGCTGAAGATGAATATTTACTTGAGCTTGCCGAACAGCGCATGAGAAACGGCGGCATGGTTATTTCACAGGCTCAAATGAGAAAAAAGCTGGGTATAAGCCAAAAAGACATTGATGAGACGGAGGCTGATTTTGATTGAGGTTTGAGCTTGCGTATATTCCCGAAGCGGATAAAGAATAAAATAAAACATAAAGGATAAATAAAAAATATGGGTTGTTTTACCGAAACTGATATTCTTCTGCCGAAAGAGGCGAAAAATCCTGAATTTATGACGAAATGGAGCGTTATCGCCTGCGACCAGTATACTTCGGATATTTCATACTGGAATAAAATAAAAGAGTTTACCCGGGATAATATCTCCTCGCTTAATTTGATTTTTCCGGAAATATATCTCGAAACGGAATCGGAAGAAGAAATAAACTCCAGGATTAAAAATATTGCCGAAACTATGATTCGGTATGAAGAAAATTTTGTCCGTTACGAAAACGCGATGTTTTATATAGAACGGACGCTTAAAAACGGAGAGGTCAGACGGGGTATAGCCGGAGCCGTCGACCTCGAGGAATACAGCTATAAAAAAGATTCCAAAGCGAAAATAAAATCGACTGAAGAAACAGTTTCTTCAAGACTGCCGCCGCGAATAAAAATCCGTGAAAATTCTGTGTTTGAACTCCCCCACGCCATGATTTTGTACGAAGATGAAAAAAATACTCTGATAGAGGAGATTTTAAAAAATCGCGGGGATTTCAAAAAAGTCTATGATTTCGGGCTTATGCAGGGCGGCGGGAAAATAGCGGGATATAAGCTCGATGAAAAAAATATAGATTTCGTGAAAAATATCACCCGGGATTTTGCTTTCGCAGTCGGAGACGGGAATCATTCGCTCGCCGCAGCGAAAGAACACTGGGAAAATATTAAAAGAAACCGGGAAATTAAAAATCCGGATACTCACCCCGCAAGATACGCTCTCGCTGAAATCGTTAATATATATGACGAATCGCTTGAATTTGAGCCGATATACAGGATTTTATTCGGCGTAAACCCGGCCGACGTAATAAAAAAATTTACGGAAATCAGCGGCTGCGGCTCTGATTTAAACCCGCATAAATTCGGGATTTATTACGGCGGCGAATATTACCCGGCGGAGATTAAATCAGGATATAATCTGCCCGTGAAAACTTTACAGGAATTTCTCGACGGATATATAGAAAAATACGGCGGGCGTATAGATTATATCCACGGCAAAACCGAAGCGAAAGAACTCGCGAAGCAAAAAAACTCGGTAAGCTTTATTTTTGAGACCGTGAAAAAATCAGAACTGTTTGCCGCGGTGAACAAAGACGGCGTTTTACCGCGCAAGGCTTTTTCTATGGGAGAAGCGGACGACAAAAGATTCTATACCGAATGCAGAAAAATTAAAAATTAATAAAGGAGAGGCGTTGGATTCATGGAAATTAAAGTAACGATTACAATGGAAAACGGCGGAGTTATAACGGCGGAGCTTTACCCCGATACCGCCCCGGTTACCGTTGAAAATTTTGTAAAACTCGCGAAAGAGAATTTTTACGACGGATTAATTTTCCACAGGATTATCCCCGGATTTATGATACAGGGAGGCGACCCGAACGGAACCGGAAGAGGCGGTCCGGGATATACGATAAAAGGCGAATTTGATTCGAACGGATTTAAAAATGATTTGAAACACGAACGCGGAATTTTGAGTATGGCGAGAACGCAGGAGCCCGATTCGGCGGGTTCGCAGTTTTTTATAACGCTGAGGAACTGCCCTCATCTCGACGGTCATTACGCGGCGTTCGGGAAAGTAACGTCGGGTATGGAAGTTGTCGACGCAATCGCAAAAGCAGAACGCAACGAAATGGATTTTCCGTTGGTTGAACAGAAAATAAAATCGATTGAAGTTATGTAAATATGATTAATATTGAAAATAAAAATTTTAAATAAATTTTAAAAATAAAAAAAGAGAGGTTTTATTAAGTTATGAAAAAAGATTTAATTCTCGGAATAGCGCATACCGGTCACTTCACCGCGCAAATGGACAAAATGCTTGAGTTTTACTGCGATAAACTCGGATTTAAACACGCTTTCTCAATCAAAGACGAGGACGGGAATAATTGGATAGAATATATAAAGCTCGCGGACAATTCTTTTATTGAGCTGTTCTATTCTTCGCCCGAAAAAGTCGCGGGACCCGACGTGAAATATCATCATATCTGCATAAGAGTAAGAGACATACACGAGGTCGCGGAGCATTTAAACGCAAACGGAGTACCCATAATCTGGGGTGGTCCGTCTATGGGTAAAGACAAAAACTGGCAGTGCTGGTGCGAAGACCCCGACGGAAACAAAATAGAGTTTATGTATATATCCCCCGAATCCCCTCAGGCAAAAGCGTAAACAAAAAATATAACGCATTGAGAAACTCCCCGTTCTGCGAGCAGTCCGGGGAGTTTTGCCGTTTGGCGATTAAAATTTAAATATTTTTGTTATTTAAATTGCAAAATATAAAAAAATATATTATAATATTTTTATAATATATAAAACGAAAGGGAAACTTTATGAAATCAGATGGCATAAATAATAAAACTGATAAAATAAACTGTATGCATTGTAAATATTTCAGTATCACATGGGACCCGAAGCATCCGAGGTCGTGTAAATTATACGGGTTTAAATCGTCCGGTATGCCGTCGGACACGGTTTATAAATCGTCCGGCGCGCCGTGCGACGGGTTCATAAAAAAATAATTTATTTAAAATTAATTAATTAAATATTAAGAGGAGAAAAAATTTATGACAAGCAGAGAAATCGTAAGAAACTCAATCAAATTTAAGGGCGCGCCGAGACTGCCGGTCAGTTTTCCGGCTGAATACGGCTATGAAAACGATTTATATTTCGCGGGAATGTGGCCTTCTCCAGATATGCGCATGAGTTCGGGCGTTGACGAATGGGGAAGCGTTTGGGGTAATATAGGCGTTTCTCATCTCGGAGAGGTGAGAGAGTTCCCGTTAAAATCGTGGGCCGATTTGACAGAAGAGATAATCCCCGATATCGACGACGAAAAAAGATGGGTCGTGATAAAAAATATAAGAGAAAAAGCCGGTGATAAATATTTACTCGTCAACGGGATTTCTATATATGAACGCGCGCATTTTTTGAGGGGGCTTGAAAACACATGGGCGGATATATACGAAGAACCCGAGAATTTATGCAGACTTCTCGATATACTCGTCGAAATGAATATAAAGGCGATTAAGCGTTACGCCGAAGAGAAAGCGGACGGTTATATATTCTGCGACGACTGGGGACTGCAGAACTCGCTTATGATAAGTCCGGAAAAATGGCGCGAGCTCTGGAAACCCCGATATAAAAAAATATACGAGACCGCTCACGAATACGGCATGGACGCATGGCTGCACAGCTGCGGATACATAAGCGAAATTCTCGGAGATTTAATAGACGCGGGTCTTGACGTTATTGACATGGACCAGCAGGAAAACATGGGGTTAAAATATCTCGGCGATAATTTTTCGGGAAAACTCACGTTTTATTCCCCCGCCGATATACAGACGATTCTGCCGACCGATAATATAGAACTGATTAAAAGTTATGTTAGAGACATGAAGAGATTATTGGGAACCGATAAAGGCGGATTAATCGCCAAATGGTACAGCGACCCCGTGGGCGCGGGTCACTCAAAAGAAGCGATTTGCGCGATGTGCGACGAGTTTTTGAAGTGATTTTTAAAATATTCTGCAAACAGACGTTAGATTATTTGATTTTGAACCGTATGTATTTATAGACGCGTCAAAAAAATTATAAATACAGAAAGGAGCGGATTTCGTATAAATACCGCGAGCGTAAAAAATACAGAAAATATAGAAGATATGAAAGATACAGAAGCCGGCAATAATTTTTACGATAAGTATAATCCGCTTATACGGTCTATAGTCTCGAGAATTTTAATCAGCGCGAAGCAAGCCGGAGATATCGACGACTGCGTGAACGGCGTGTTTCTTGAACTCATGGAAAAACTGCGTCAGTATAACGAAACGCGGGGAAGCATGGCGGCGTTCGTCGCGATAGTCGCAAGAAGCGCGGCTATTGATTATTGCAGGAGTAACGCGAGAAAACCCGGCGAGCTTGTCGGCGACGAAAATCTTGATTTTTTAGCCGAGCCTTTGAGCTTTGAAGAGGGCGTGGAGTTTAAGCTGCTTGTCGAGAGTATACTCGAAAGGCTTAATAAACGCGAACGGATTTTATTCACTATGAAATATATATTATTTTATACGTCTGAAGAAATCGCGTCGAATCTAAAAATCAAGAGAGGAACCGTTGATATGAGAGTTAAGAGATTAAAAGACAAAATCAAAAGCTTTTTGACAAAAGGAGGAGTAATTTTATGAGTAAATATTCAGAATATTTTACTGCGAATATAAGCGACGAAACAATGGCGAAATTAATCGACGAGACCCTGCGTTTTGAGAAAAACAATAAAACGAACAAATCAAAAATTAAATCCATAGCGTTTAAAATAATACCTGCGGCGGCTGTGTTTCTATTGATTATAGGCTTGGCGAATCTTACGGGGGTATTAAATCAAAACGGCGTCGAAAATATATTTACTCCGGGAGCGGGGGCGTCGCTTGAAGGGTTTACGGATACTGAATTGGCGGAAGTTGCAGATGATAATTGGACCGAAGTCCTGCTGCACATTCCGGTCGGAGAAATAATTTTTGAGGTGCCTATGGGTCAAGCCCCCGTACAAAACGACGACGGTTCAATCACTTTACCCGGAGGGGGGAGTTTCAAGCAGATATTTGGAGAACCACGGATAATCATCTCGCCGTCTGTTGAGGTTCACGGAGCTACAATCACGGTTGGAAGCGGAACGGTTATCGAACGCGACGGAAGTATAAAATTAGACCGTCCGGAAAATAAAGGCAAAAGCATAATTATAGTATCTTCCAACGGAATGGTTGTTGCGGTCGATGAAAACGGGGAAACAACGATAGACGGTATGACGATTGATGAACTTGAAAAAGATTTGCGAGAAGAACGACAAGAGCTTTTTGAAGGAGATAACGGGGAAGAAGAAAAAAGAAAAAACGAAGAAATACTCAAAAGAAAAGAAGAGGAAATTCGCAGATTTAAAGAACGCATGAGCGCCAGGATGGATTTTGCGGCGGACATAAATCCCGAGGATTACCGAGGCTGGCTTATAGTGGGCGATAATTTAATAAACTCTCCGTTGGTTCAGGGGAAAGACAATAGATTTTATCTTGAACACGGCTTTACAGGCAGACCGAGCTCGTCCGGCGCGATATTTCTTGATTCGAGAAACAATCCGGATTTCCACAGTAATTATAATACTGTGATTTACGGTCATAATATGCTTGACGGTTCAATGTTTGCGCCTGTGACGGAGTATTTGACCAATAAAGAAGCGTTTGACAGCGGCACGATAAATTTATATCAGGACGGCGTCGTATATGTGTATGAGATATTCTCTGTAATCACGGAAGCCGAAAATGTGAATACAGAGAATATAAATGCAGAAATATGGGATATGTATATGTCGGATATACCGGGTTTGCGGGTGGAGTTTGCAGACAGCGATGATTTTATAGAGTACGCGAACGGTTTGCAGTCGAGAAGCGTATTTTATAAAGAAATCCCGATAAACGCCGATTCGCGTATCGTAACGCTGCGCACGATGGGGAATAGTATGGACCCGAGAATACACGTCGCGGTCAGCGGGATTTTATTAAGCGTGTGGGCCGACCGCCATTATGATTAGTAAAAAAATATTTTTATAAAATGATATTTACAAGTTGACTTCTGCGAATAAATATGATATAATGGGGTATAAATACAAGGGGAGCGCGCTAACGCTCCCGATTGTACGCATTGGCCGCTTAAAAGGCGGCAGGCTTCGCGGTATTAAATTAAGTAAACGCCGCTAACCTTTGTTCGGAGGGCGGCGTTTACTCTTTATCTTTATGGATTTATTCTTTGCCCTCTTTACGAAAGAGGGCTTTGGCTTATTTTTAATTCTTGACACGCTTGGATTTATAGTGTAAAATAAAAGAAAACCGTTTGGTTTACGGTTTTCTTTCTGTTATTTATTTTGCGTTGTCCGTGGATTGTCCGGATTTGTTTTTTGATTCGGTTTTGCTTTGCATTTGATTTGATTTATCCCGGTTTTCCGCTCCGCCGCTTTTGTTCTTGTTTTTATCTTTTGACTTTGCCATGAAAAAGCATACACCTCCGAAATTAACTTATTTAAATTTTTTAAATTAAATCGCTTTATTTATATTTTTAACGTTTTTTCTAATATTATACAAAGGAGATAAAATTTTTATGTTGTATCCGTTAAAATTAAAGCCCGTCTTAAAAGATAATATATGGGGGGGTAAACGTCTCGCTTCTGAATATGGCAAATCAAAGGTTCAAGACAAAAAAATCGCCGAATCCTGGGAATTGACAGTACACAAAAACGGCGTGAATATCATAGAAAACGGCGAATATGCAAACAAAACCCTTGAAGATTTATTTAAA
This sequence comes from Oscillospiraceae bacterium, assembly GCA_009777355.1. Taxonomy (GTDB): domain Bacteria; phylum Bacillota; class Clostridia; order Oscillospirales; family WRJC01; genus WRJC01. The sequence goes on from WRMA01000013.1 coordinate 27,072, forward strand.
TCTGATAAATCGATTATAGCGCCCGATTATAAATCTGATAAATTTCCCCTGCTTATAAAATTTATCGACGCGGAACACGATTTATCAGTACAGGTTCACCCCGACGATATTTACGCCGCAGAACATGAGGACGGCGAACTCGGCAAAACTGAAATGTGGTATATTATAGACGCCGCGCCGGGGGCGAAAATAGTTTACGGGTTAAATGCAGATTATACCCGCGAGGATTTACAAAAGCTTATAGACCGCGGCAGATTTGAGGAATGTCTGAATTATATCGAAGTTAAACGAGGGGAAGTTTATTTTATCCCCGCGGGTCTTGTTCACGCAATCGGCGCCGGGATTTTAATAGCCGAAGTACAGCAGAATTCAGACACGACATATAGATTTTACGATTATAACCGTCTTGATAGTAACGGCGAGCCTCGCGAGCTGCATACAAAGCAGGCTCTTGACGTTTGCGTTAAGACAAAAACGGAAATTAATATTTCAGAGTCTTGCGAATATTTTTCGGCGGGAAAAATAATATGCGAAAACGGCGCTAAAGCTTTTGACGCGGGCGATTCTTTTGCGTCCGTTATCTGCGTTGAGGGTCGGGGAGAAATTATACATCAAAAAAATATTTATAAAATAAACAAAGGCGAGAGTTATTTTATCCCCGCGGGAAGCGGCAAATTTGAGATAAGGGGCAGTTTCGAGATTATTTTGACAAGATTATAAAAATAAATTCAGGCGTTCGCCTAAAAAATATAAAACTCCCGAAACCCTTGAAGTTTCGGGAGTTTACTGGTGGAGATAAGGAGAGTTGAACTCCTGACCTTCTGACTGCCAGTCAGACGCGCTGCCAGCTGCGCTATACCCCCTGATAATTTTACGATTTTAATTTTATGCCAATTTGCAACCGAAATGCAGGGGCGATTATCAATCGCCCGCCAAAATCGCGCAAACCACGCGGGCGATTAATAATCGCCCCTACGGCAAGGGTTTATTTTGTTCGCAATTTCGTATTATATATACATTTTAATATAAGCATTTTGATATGTCAAGATATTTTTATGAATTTTCTGTAACAAAAATATCTTTGCGTAAAATTATTATATCACACGTCCGCCGCGTCCGCGTATCTGTATCCGTTCTCGGCGATAAATCTTTTTCTTGCGGGTAAATCGTCCCCCAAAAGCGTGTCAAACATGATTTCAGTTAACCTCTCGTCGTCCTGGTTCACGCAGATTAATCTGCGCGTTTCCGGAGCCATAGTAGTTAGGCTCATCATGTCGGGTTCGTTCTCGCCCAGACCTTTCGAACGCTGCAGAGTATATTTTTTCCCGTTCAGCTTCCCGACTATATTATTTTTTTCTTTCTCGTTATAGGCAAACTGGATTTTATCTTTGCTCGTTATTTCAAAAAGGGGAGATTCGGCTATATAGATTTTCTTTAATCTTATCAGCGACGGCAAAAGCCTGTAGAACATAGTCAAAATAAGCGTACGGATTTGATACCCGTCCTCGTCGGCGTCGGTACAGATTATTATTTTGTTCCATTTAAGCTGATTTAAATCAAAGCCGGCTATGTCTTTGTTTGATTTTGTCTTTATTTCGACGCCGCAGCCGACGACCCGCAGCAAATCGACGATTATTTCATTTTTGAATATTTTCTCATAAGTAGATTTAAGGCAGTTGAGCGGTTTTCCCCTGACCGGGATTATCGCCTGAAACTCCGCGTTTCTCGCGAGCTTGCACGAAGTGAGCGCGGAATCCCCCTCTACGATATACAGTTCGCGTATATTAATATCTTTTGTCCGGCAGTTCACGAACTTTTCGACCCTGTTGCCGATTTCCATACCCGACGAAAGCTTTTTCTTTAAGTTTAATCTCGCGCTCTCCGCGCTTTCCCTCGAGCGTTTGTTTATTAAAATCTGCGCCGCGATTTTCTCCGCGTCCAACGGATTTTCGGCGAAATACACTTCAAAATTATGCTTTAAAAAATCTGTCGTCGCTTCGGCGATAAATGTATTTGTAATCGCTTTCTTCGTTTGATTTGCGTAGCTTGTCTGCGTAGAAAAAGAATTAGTTACGCATATAAGACAGTCCTCGACGTCCTGAAAGACTATTTTACTCTCGTTCTTATTATATTTGTTATTGTTTTTTAAGTATCTGTCGACGGCGAAAACAGCCGCGCTTTTCAGCGCTTTTTCGGGCGAACCCCCGTGTTCAAGATGCGAAGAGTTATGATAATACTCTATATTGGAGACGATATTTGAAAAACAGAGCGCGATTTGCATCACGACTTTATATTCCGGCTTGTCTTCCCTGTCTTTTCCGGTCCGCTCGCCGTTCCACATGACCGGCTTCGTTATATAATTTTCCCCCGCAAGCTCGCCTATATAATCCAGTATGCCGTTTTCGTATAGATACTCCGTCGTTATAAACCGATTTGTCTGCCTGTCCTGAAAATTCAATATAAATTTTATACCCGCGTTTACTATCGACTGTTTTTTGATTACCGTCTGATAATACTCATACGGGATATTTATATCGGTAAAAACGTCGATATCGGGTTTCCCATGCTGAATCG
>WRMA01000014.1 GCA_009777355.1 Oscillospiraceae bacterium
CTTTCGTAAAGAGGGTGCCGTCCGCAGACGGCGGGTGTTTCGTCTCCCCGTACGCAACATCAAATTTCAAAAACACCCGTCAGCCGCTTACGCGGCTGCCACCCTCTTTAAAAAAGAGGGTTTCGGCGCGGATTTCAGCGGCTGCGTAAACTCATACCGGCATAAATAAACGCCGCGAAAAAAAATTTCAAAAAACTCCAGAAAAAGCCTTGACATCGACAAATATATATGCTATAATGGACTATTAGCCTATTAAGACGATTAAAATCGCTTATTATGCCTATTTTTGCTGTTTTGTATATTTTAACGAATATTTATTGCTCTCTGCGTTTATAATTTTTTTGAATGGAGTGGATTTATTTTTATGCTGAAACCTCTGGAAAAGCTGGTAACCGAACACAGACTCGGCAAAACCTCCCGCATGAGCTTCGCGAAAATCAAAGAAGTTCTCGAGATGCCCAATCTAATCGAGGTGCAGAAAAATTCATACGAATGGTTTTTAGACGAAGGGCTCATGGAGGTACTGCGGGACGTATCTCCCATCGTCGACTATTCGGGGAATCTCTCTGTGGAATTTACCGGGTATAGTCTTGACCCGACGCCAAAGTATCCCGTAGAGGAGTGCAAGGACAGGGACGTGAATTACGCCGCGCCGCTGAAAATAACCGTTCGGCTCGAGAACAAGAGCTCGGGAGAGGTTAAGCAGTCGGATATTTACATGGGCGATTTCCCCCTGATGACCGAAAACGGCTCTTTTATCATAAACGGGGCGGAAAGGGTCGTCGTGTCGCAAATCGTCAGGTCTCCGGGTATATATTACGAGGAAGCGATGGACAAATCGGGCAAGAGGGTTTACTCGAATACCGTTATTCCGTACAGGGGAGCGTGGCTGGAGTACGAGACGGACGCGAACGACGTCTTTTACGTCAGAATCGACAAAAACAGGAAGATGCCCATAACCGTTTTAGTCAGGGCGATGGGGATTAACTCTTCGGAAGAGATAAAAGAGCTTTTCGGGGAGGGAACTAAGATTCTCGCGACCCTCGAAAAGGATTCGACCGTGGGCGAAGCCGAGAAGAACGGCACGACGGCTTCAGACGAGGCGCTGAAAGAGATTTACAGGAAACTCCGTCCGGGAGACCCTCCTCTCGTGGAGAGCGCCAAACTGCTGATTAATAATTTGTTTTTCGACCCGAAAAGATACGATTTGTCGATGGTCGGAAGATATAAGTTCAATAAAAAGCTCGCGCTCGCATACAGGATACGCGGCTTCGTTTTGTCGCGTCCTGCGGTCTCGCCGATTACGGGGGAAATACTCGCGGAGGCGGGAGACAGAATCTCCAGGCAGACCGCCGAGGAAATCGAAGCCAACGGCATTAACGAAGTCTATATACAAATCGACGAAGAAACGGAAGTTAAAGTTTTCTCGAACGATATGATTGAACCCGAAAGGGTTTTGGATTTTGACATTTCTGATTTGAATATAAGGGAGAAAGTGAAGTTTTCGGTTCTTCAGGATATATTGAAGAGTTTTACGACAGAAGCGGATATAAAAGACGAAATGAAAAGGCAGAGGGATAAGCTCGTTCCCAAACATATAATAAAGGCGGATATTTTTTCGTCTATAAATTATCTAATCTGTCTGGGTTACGGAATCGGCGACGTGGACGATATCGACCACCTGGGTAACAGAAGGCTCAGGTCAGTCGGGGAACTTCTGCAAAACCAGATGAGAATGGGTTTTGTGAGAATGGACAAGGTGATTAAAGAGAGAATGACGACCCAGGACCCGACCCAAATCACGCCGCAGACGCTGATAAATATCAGACCTCTCGTCTCGTCCGTCAAGGAGTTTTTCGGCTCCAACCCGTTGTCGCAGTTCATGGACCAGACGAATCCCGTGTCTGAAATAACGCACAAGAGAAGGCTGTCCGCTCTCGGTCACGGAGGTCTGTCGAGAGAGAGGGCGTCGTTCGAAGTAAGGGACGTCCACTACACGCACTACGGCAGAATGTGTCCTATAGAGACTCCGGAAGGACCTAATATCGGGTTGATATCTTATCTCGCGACTTACGCGAAGATAAACAGATACGGGTTTATACAGGCGCCTTACAGGAAAATAGATAAGGCGACCGGGAAAATAACGAACGAAATAGTCTATATGACCGCAGACCAGGAAGACGAGTTTTACGTCGTCCAGGCGAACGAGAAACTGGACGAGGACAATAATTTCGTGAACGCGAAAGTGGCCGTCAGGCACAGGAACGAAATACTCGAAGTCGAAAAGGAACGCGCCGATTTTATAGACGTTTCGCCGAAAATACTGGTATCTGTCGCGACGGCTCTTATCCCGTTCCTTGAAAACGACGATAATTCAAGGGCGCTGATGGGTTCTAATATGCAGAAGCAGGCCGTGCCGCTCATGATTGCGGAGTCTCCCATAGTGGGAACGGGCATGGAATATAAAATAGCGGTGGATTCCGGAGCGGCGGTTATGTCGCGGGAGGCGGGAGTAGTCGAGGAAGTTTCGGCGGACGAGATTATTATCAGAAATATAGACGACAAAAAAGACGTCTATCATCTCGTTAAGTTTAAGAGAAGCAACCAGGGAACGTGTATAAATCAGCGGCCCATAGTAATAAAGAATCAGGTAGTTGAGAAAAACGAAGTGATTGCGGACGGCCCGTCTACCGATAACGGCGAGATTGCATTGGGCAAAAACGTCCTAATCGGGTTTATGACGTGGGAGGGATATAATTACGAGGACGCGGTTCTAATAAACGAAAGGCTCGTGAGAGACGACGTTTACACGTCTATTCACATAGAGGAATACTCGCACGAGGCGAAAGACACGAAATTAGGCCCGGAGGAAATAACGAAGGATATACCCAACGTCGGCGAGGACGCGCTGAAAAACCTGACGACCGAAGGCATAGTGAGAAAAGGCGCGGAGGTTCGCGCGGGGGATATATTAGTCGGGAAAGTCACTCCCAAGGGAGAGACTGAACTGACGGCGGAAGAGAGATTGTTAAGGGCGATTTTCGGCGAGAAGGCGCGGGAAGTGAGAGACACTTCGCTTAGACTGCCCCACGGCGAAAGCGGAATCGTCGTGGATATAAAAGTTTTTTCAAGAGAAAATTCGGACGAGCTGACCCCCGGGGTGAATAAAGTCGCGAGAGTATATGTTGCGCAGAAACGCAAGATTTCGGTAGGCGACAAAATGGCGGGGAGACACGGGAACAAAGGCGTAATATCGAGAATACTGCCGCCTGAGGATATGCCGTTTTTACCCGACGGAACGCCGCTCGATATAGTTCTGAACCCGTTGGGCGTGCCGTCCAGAATGAACATAGGACAGGTGCTCGAAGTGCATCTTGGAATCGCGGCGAAACAGCTCGGGTTTAAAATCATGACCCCTGTGTTCGACGGAGCGAACGAATACGATATAGAGGACTGTCTTAAACACGCGGGGCTCGACGCGGACGGCAAGAGTATATTATACGACGGAAGAACCGGTATGCCGTTCGACAACAGGGTTACGGTCGGATATATGTATTTCTTGAAACTGCTGCATCTTGTGGACGATAAGATTCACGCCCGTTCGACGGGGCCGTATTCGCTCGTGACGCAGCAGCCCCTCGGAGGTAAGGCGCAGTTCGGCGGACAGAGATTCGGCGAAATGGAGGTCTGGGCTCTCGAAGCTTACGGCGCGGCCTATACTTTACAGGAAATTTTGACGGTCAAGAGCGACGATACCCTGGGCAGGGTGAAAACTTACGAAGCTATAGTGAAAGGACAGAATATACCCACTCCCGGAGTTCCCGAATCGTTCAAAGTTTTAATAAAAGAGCTGCAGTCGCTCGGTCTGGATATAAGGGTACTGGACAAAGCGATGCGCGAGGTTCATATAAAAGAGAGTTCGGAAGAGGACGACAGCAAGCCGAAGAATTTAAATCCCGACATGATAGGGGAATCGGTGATAGACAGGGACGGCCTCGAATCGGGAGGTTTCAGCGACGGGGATTACGAAGAAGACCCGGACGGAGACGAAGCCGAAGACGGGGATAATCCGGACGGCGACGACTTCGTTTACGAAGAAGTTTACGACGGCGACGATATAGACGAGGATTACGACGAGTAAACAAATTATGAACAAATGTGAAAATCATCGCCAAAGCCCTCTTTTTTAAAGAGGGTGGCGGCCGCGTAAGCGGCTGACGGGTGTTTTTGAAATTTGATGTTGTTACGGGGAGACGAAAACACCCGCCGTCTGCGGACGGCACCCTCTTTACGAAAGAGGGCAAGGAAATTGCCGGCAAAGGTTTATTTTGTTCGCAATATCGGTACAAGGGTTTATTGATTTAACGGAGGATTTACTTGATGGAACATAAAGATTTCGCGGCTATAAAAATAGGTCTCGCGTCACCCGAAATGATACGGAAATGGTCGCGCGGAGAAGTAAAAAAACCCGAGACTATAAACTACAGGACGCTTAAGCCTGAAAAGGACGGTCTTTTCTGCGAAAAGATTTTCGGCCCGATGAAAGACTGGGAGTGTCACTGCGGAAAATATAAGAGGATAAGATACAAAGGCAAAACGTGCGAGAAATGCGGCGTCGAAGTCACGACGAATAAGGTCAGACGCGAGAGAATGGGGCATATAGAACTCGCCGCGCCCGTTTCGCATATCTGGTATTTCCGGACTCTGCCTTCGAGAATGGGGCTTATTCTGGATATTTCGCCGCGTCTTCTCGAAAAGGTTCTGTACTTCGCGCAGTATATAGTAATCGACCCGGGAACTTCGTCTCTTCAGGCGAAGCAGCTGCTGACTGAAAGAGAGTACCGGGATATGAGAGAGGCGTACGAAGATACTTTTAAGGCGGGAATGGGAGCGGAAGCGGTTAAAGAGCTTCTGGGTAAAATAGACTTGGACGAATTGTCCGCGCAGCTCAAACTCGAGCTTGCGGCGGCGACGGGGCAGAAAAAAATAAGGCTTATGAAAAGGCTCGAAGTCGTCGCGGCGTTTAAGCTGTCGGGGAATAATCCCGAATGGATGATACTGGACGTTCTGCCTGTCGTTCCCCCGGATTTGAGACCTATGGTGCAGCTGGACGGGGGTAAATTCGCCACGTTTGATTTAAATGATTTATACAGAAGGGTAATAAACAGGAATAACAGATTAAAGAGATTGATGGAGCTGTCCGCTCCGGATATTATAATACGCAACGAAAAGAGAATGTTACAGGAAGCGGTGGACGCTTTAATAGACAACGGAAGAAGAGGGAGACCCGTGACCGGGCCTAATAACAGGCCGCTTAAATCGCTGTCAGAATTATTGAGGGGAAAACAGGGGCGTTTCAGGCAGAATCTTTTGGGTAAGAGGGTGGATTATTCCGGACGTTCGGTTATAGTCGTGGGGCCCGAGTTAAAATTATATCAGTGCGGACTGCCTAAAGAGATGGCTCTCGAATTGTTCAAGCCGTTCGTCATGAAACGTCTCGTAGAGACGGGCAGGGCGTCGAATATAAAAGACGCGAAGAAAAAAGTCGAGAGGGTGAACGCGGTCGTTTGGGATTCGCTTGAAACTGTGATTGCCGAGCACCCGGTTCTGCTGAACAGGGCGCCGACCCTGCACAGACTGTCTATACAGGCGTTCGAGCCGGTTCTCGTAGAGGGTAAAGCCATTAAGCTTCACCCCCTGGTATGTTCGGCGTTCAACGCCGATTTCGACGGAGACCAGATGCCGGTGCACGTGCCCTTATCGGCCGAAGCCCAGGCAGAGGCAAGATTTTTGATGCTGTCTTCGAACAACTTGTTGAAGCCGGTGGACGGCAGAGCCGTCGCCGTGCCCTCGCAGGACTTAGTCCTCGGGTCGTATTATTTGACTATGATGAGGGAGGACGAAGACGGCAAAGATAAAATATTCAGGGATTTCGACGAAGCCGTCATGGCTTACGAAAACGGATATATAGGACTGCACGCGCCGGTTAAAATAAGAAGGACGAAAACGGACGAAGAAACCGGGGAAGTCATAACGAAATTCGTTCCGGGAACTCTGGGGAGGTTTATTTTTAATAATATACTGCCGCAGGACTTGGGATATGTGGACAGAAGCGACGGCGACAAGATTCTCGATTTGGAAATCGATTTCGAAACGACGTCGAAAGAGCTCAAAGACATAATAGACAGGTGCATAAAACGTCACGGAACGTCGAAAACCGGTCTTGTCCTGGATAATATTAAGAATCTCGGGTTTAAGTATTCTACGCAGGGAGCTATAACTATAGCCGTCTCGGACATGACGATTCCCCCGGAGAAATACACTCTGGTTAAAGCGGCGGAAGAGAAAGTCGCGGAAATCAATAATTTTTACGACATGGGCGAACTGACAGAGGACGAACGCTCGAGAAACGTCATAGACACGTGGGAGAGTACGACTAAAGCCGTAACGGCGGCGCTTCAGGCGTTCCTTGACAGGTATAACCCGATATATGTCATGTCACATTCGGGCGCGAGAGGTTCGGTGAACCAGATGAGGCAGCTCGCGGGAATGAGAGGGCTGATGTACTCGACGACGGGGCAGACTATAGAAATGCCTATAAAATCTAATTTCAGAGAGGGCTTGAATATACTCGAATATTTTATCGCGGCGAGGGGAGCGAGAAAAGGTCTCGCGGATACTGCGCTGAGAACGGCGGACTCCGGATATCTGACGAGAAGGCTCGTCGACGTTTCGCAGGAGGTTATAATAAGGACGGAAGACTGCGAGACGAAAGAAGGCCTATGGATTTCTGAAATACGCGACGGAAACGAGATTATAGAGCCGTTCAAAGACAGAATACTGGGAAGATATACTATAGGCGAGATTATTAATCCCAAAACGGGGGAAATCATAGCCGAAAATAATATAATGCTCTCTGAAATTCACGCGGCCGAGATTATAAAGGCGGGAATCGAGAAGATTTTCGTGCGTTCGATTCTGAGGTGCCGTTCGCGCAGCGGAGTGTGCATAAAATGCTACGGGTCGGACTTGGCTACCGGCAGACCGGTGAATATAGGCGAGTCCGTGGGAATAATCGCGGCGCAGTCAATCGGCGAGCCGGGTACTCAGCTCACTATGAGAACGTTCCAGACGGGAGGAGTCACGGGGGTCGATATTACCAGGGGTCTGCCCAGAGTCGAAGAACTCTTCGAAGCGAGACGGCCGAAGAAATCGGCGATTATAACTGAAATCGCGGGATATGTGAATATCCAGGAAGTCAAGAGGAACAGGCATATAGCCGTCTCCGAATTTCCTATAGACACAGTAAATCATGCGTCCGGCGAAGAAAAAGTATACGCTTCGCCGATGGGAATAAAAGTCCTGGTCCAAAACGGCGATTACGTCGAAAAGGGCGCGCCTTTGACCGAAGGGGATTTAGCCCCGGCCGATATAACCAAAGTAATAGGACTCGACGCGGTCTATGATTATATAATAAAGGAAATCCAGAGGGTTTACAGAGGGCAGTCGGTCGATATAAACGACAAGCACGTCGAAGTAATAGCAAGGCAGATGACGAGAAAAGTGAGGGTCGAAGACTCGGGCGACACTATGCTGCTATACGGTTCTCTCGTCGACAGCAGCGAATTTGAGGACGAAAACGAGAGAATAAGAAATCTAATAGAATCGGGAGAGACAGAGTTAAGGCTCGCGTCTTCTTCTCCGGTTCTCCTGGGAATCACGAAAGCGTCGCTCTCTACAGAATCGTTTTTGTCCGCCGCGTCTTTCCAGGAGACGACGAAAGTTTTGACGGAAGCGGCAATCAAAGGCAAAGTAGACGAATTGCTGGGATTAAAAGAAAACGTGATTATAGGCAAGCTAATCCCCGCGGGAACGGGTCTGCAGTCCTACAGGGATATTTACGTAGTAGAGGCGGACAGCGAAGAGGCGAGGGAAATAGAAGCGGGAAGACTGGAGAGGGCGGCTCTGGGTAAATCTGCCGGTATCGAAGCGGGACCGGGATTATCGCATATAATAAAACCCGTAACGAAAGTTTTGGGAACGACTGCCGTATACGACGAGGATTTAGACGAGGACGGGATTATATCTGATATACACGGCGACGACGATTTTATAGACATAGACGACGATGACGACGATTTCGGTAAAATCAGCGAAGACGAAGAAGAAGATTCGAGAGAAGACGAAGAAGATTCCGACGACGACTTTATAGATATGGACAGAGGTTCGAGAGGGGTAGCGGTCGGGGGAATGTTCGGCGATTTCAGCGGCGGCGACGACGATTAGGGAAACGCGCGGGTTTAAAATTTGTAGGGTCAGGCTTCCATGCCTGACCCTTAATTTTATTATATAAATTACAATAACAGATTAATATTTGAATTGTAGGGAACGCATTTATGCGTTCCGTTAGAACAGAATCTTATGCGTATTTGCGGAACGTATAAATCCGTTCCCTACAATTCGTTTATAAATTTACCGTTGAGTTTTATATAATGTTTAAAATATTTTATTTAAATTTTGCGGATTGGTATTTATTTAAATTTTTACGTCAATCACGCGGGCGATTATTAATCGCCCCTACTCGTCAAGTTTAAGCACGGCCATAAACGCTTCTTTCGACACTTCCACGGAACCCAGCTGACGCATTTTTTTCTTGCCTTCTTTCTGCTTTTCAAGCAGCTTTTTTTTGCGCGTTATATCCCCGCCGTAACATTTCGCCGTTACGTCTTTTCTTAACGCCCGGACTGTCTCCCTCGCGATTACTTTGCCGCCGATTGCGGCCTGTACGGGCACTTCGAATAGCTGCCGGGATATATTGTCTTTAAGTTTCTCCGTGATTTTACGCCCTCTCTCGTACGCTTTTTCAGAATGGACTATAAACGAGAAAGCGTCCACTATATCGCCGTTAAGTAAAATATCAAGCTTAACGAGATTCGACCGTTTATATCCCGCAAGCTCATAGTCGAGAGAAGCGTAGCCCTTGCTTCTGCTCTTAATCGTATCGAAAAAATCATAGATTATCTCGTTTAGAGGCATCTCGTAATGCAGCTCTGTCCTGCCCGCGTCTATATATCTCATATCTTTAAATATGCCGCGTCTGTCCTGGCACAGTTCCATAATACTCCCGACGTATTCTGAAGGGGTGATTATACTCGCGTTCACTATAGGTTCGAGGGCGGACTCTATTTCGTCCGGCGGGGGATAATTCGTGGGGTTGTCTATATAAACAGTACCGCCGTTTTTCTTTATTATTTGATAGATTACGCTCGGAGCGGTGACTATTATAGTTAAATCATATTCCCTCTCTATTCTCTCCTGGATAATGTCCATGTGCAGCAGTCCAAGAAATCCGCACCTGAACCCGAAACCCAGAGCAATCGAAGTCTCCGGCTCAAAAGTCAGGGCCGCGTCGTTTAACTGGAGTTTCAATAAAGCGTCTCTTAACGCGCCGTAGTCCGCGCCGTCCGCGGGATAAATCCCCGAAAAGACCATAGGCACGGCTTTCTTAAAGCCGGGCAGCGGCTCTTCCGCGCCGTTTTCAGCCGAAGTGACGGTATCCCCGACGCTCACTTCGCTTAGATTTTTGATACTCGCCGTTATATAGCCGACTTCACCCGCCGATAAACTTCCCGAGTTTACAAATCCGTCGTGTTTGAGATACCCGACTTCGACCGTTTCGTAAATACTGCCGGTGTGCATCATTTTAACGGAATCTCCCAGTATTATTTTCCCGTCCATGACTCTTATATAAACGACCACGCCTCTGTAAGGGTCGTAATAAGAATCGAAAATCAAAGCTTTCAGCTTTGAGTTCTCATCGCCTTTCGGACACGGAACGGCTTCGACGATTTTTTCAGCGACGCTTTCTATATTAAGCCCGGTTTTCGCGGAAATCAAGGGCGCGTCCTCAGCCGGTACGCCTATAATCTCCTCTATTTCCCTAATCGCTCTCCCGGGGTCCGCGCTGACTAAATCTATCTTGTTGATTACGGGGATAATCTCGAGATGATTATCGGCCGCGAGATAAGCGTTCGCGAGAGTCTGCGCCTGGATTCCCTGCGATGCGTCGACGACTAACAGCGCTCCCTCGCACGCTTTGAGCGAACGGGAGACTTCATAACTAAAATCGACGTGACCCGGAGTGTCGATTAAATTAAATACATATTCCCCGCCGTCTTTCGATTTATAATTTAATCTGACCGCTCTGGCCTTTATAGTGATTCCCCGTTCTTTTTCGAGTTCCATATTGTCGAGTAACTGTTCCTGCATATCTCTCGACGAGACCGTTTGGGTAAGCTCGAGAATCCTGTCGGCAAGAGTGCTCTTACCGTGGTCTATATGCGCGATAATGCAGAAATTCCTGACGTTTTCGATATTATATTTATCAGACATCAATTAAACTATCCCCTTCTTAAAAATTATATGTGTAGGGACGAACTGTGTTCGTCCGCGGATATAGGATATATACCAAATAATATAATTATACCAAAAATATAATATATAAGTCAAGGGGGTTTGGATTAAAAAATATTTTCAAGCAGGGGGAGTTCGTTCTGCTTCTGTTTTTCGAGGGCGGCGATTAATCTTTTTCTCGCCGCCGCATATTCGGCGTATTCACCGGCGAAAAAATATTCTTTAAGATTATATAAAGCCGTGTTTACCCTCTCAAAATCGGAATATTTCGAAACGTAGCTTATTCTCGAGGCGTTCTTTTCCCATTTAACCTCGAGTTTATTTATTTCGGTTTTATATTTTTCGATATTTTTCTCATCGAGATTATCTATATAATTATATTCGGACGGCAGAGCGAAAGTTAAATTCAGCATTTCGGTCGAAACCGAATTAATATAATAAGAATTTACGGATATTGCCGCGATAATCAAAATCATCAGCGCCGCCGATATTATAACCGAACGCATAAATTTATTCCTCCCGTTTTTGTTTTTTTATATTTTATTTATGAATTTCGCGAATGACGTATTTACTATCTTTGCCCTCTTTCGTAAAGAGGGTGCCGTCCGCAGACGGCGGGTGTTTCTGTCTCCCCTCGCGCAACATCAAATTTCAAAAACACCCGTCAGCCGCTTACGCGGCTGCCACCCTCTTTAAAAAAGAGGGCTTTAGAGCAAATTTAAACCAGTTGCGTAACTCGTGTTTTATTTATTTATCAACCGGCTGTATAAATATCTTGTCCGAATTATCGACGAGCATAAGGCATATATTATCCAGGGAATCGAAACCCTGCGCGCTTAAAGTTCTAAGCACCCATTCGCTTGTTTTGCCCGCGAGAGCAACGGAACGCGAGTTTATTTCGCCGTTTATAACGACTGGGTGAGCTATGCCGCTGTTTATATACGGCAGATTCAACTGGCTTACGGTCGGGTTTTTATATTCGGGCTTGGGAATAACGGATAATTTGCCGTTCGATTCGAGTATGGCGTAATCGACTTCTGTTATATCCGCATAGCCTTTAAGCCTCACTTCGCTTATCAATTCGTTTAGGGTAAATCTGACGTTTTTCAGATTCCCTTGTTTTATTTCGCCTTTCTCTATTAAAATACACGGCGGAGAACCGAGAAGAGACTGCGCCCTTTTACTTTTCGTACTGATATAAGTCGCAATCACTTCGGCGGACAGCAGGGTTATTATCGGCACGGCGACGTAAACCATAGGAATATCCCCGTCCATAACGGGATACGTCACGAGTTCGGATATAAGCAGGGTTATGACAAATTCAGACACCTGAATCTCGCCGAGCTGACGTTTGCCCATTATTCTCATGGCGATTATAAGAAAAGCGTAAACTATAAGCGTGCGTATAAGTATCGTCGACATAATTTTTATTTTACCCGCAATATATATTTTTTGTGTGATATTTATTATATATTATTGTCATATTTTGAAATTATATTATAAAAAAGAATTTTAAATTTTTGATTTGACAGAATAATAAAAATATGTTAAAATATTTGGTATGAACATAAAAAATATAAAATTGGAACGCGGACTGTTTCTCGCCCCTCTCGCGGGGGTTTCGGACAACGCTTTCCGGCAGGTCTGTCGCGAAGCGGGAGCGGAACACACGGCGACGGAGATGATTTCGGCGAAAGCCTTAAACTTCAGGAACGCGAAGACTCTCGAACTGATTAAAACGGACGAAAGCGAACTTCCCGTTTCCGTTCAGATTTTCGGTTGCGAAACGGAAAGTATGGCGAACGCCGCGAAATATCTGTGCGGCAGTTTAGATTTATATAAATTTTCGTCAATCGATATAAACATGGGCTGCCCCGCGCCGAAAATAACCGGAGGAGGCGACGGCAGCGCGTTAATGCGGAACAGTTTACTCGCCGGAAAAATCATGGATTCCGTCGTAAAGGCGGCGGAGGGTTATAATATCGCCGTAACCGTAAAAATCAGGAGCGGCTGGGACGATAGAAACAAAAACGCCGAAGAAATCGCGAAAATCGCCGAAGAATCGGGGATTTCAGCCGTTTTTATACACGGCAGGACAAGAGAGAGATTATATATGCCGCCGGTTGATTTGGATATAATACGCAGGGTTAAGAACGCCGTAAAAATCCCGGTAATCGGCAACGGCGATATATTTGGCGCGTTTGACGCCGAAAAAATGCTGGAATATACGAAGTGCGACGGAATAATGATTGCGAGGGGAGCGTTCGGGAATCCGTGGATTTTCGGCGAAATCGCGGCGAAATTAGAGAACCGGGAATATATCCCCCCGACCCCGCATGAAAAAATAAGCGTCATAAAAAAACATATAGACAAAATGATTTTTTACAAAGGCGAAAGAACGGCCCTTCTCGAAGCCAGGAAGCATTTGTCGTGGTATATAAAAGGCGCGAGAGATTCGGCCGCCGCGAGAGACAAAATCAACCGTTCGTCCGATTATTCGGAGATGATTGGGATTACGGAGAGGGTTATTGCAGGAGGAGAATAAATTTTATGCTGTACAGAGAAAATCAAAGAAACGGGGATAGTTTATCGCGGCTCGGGTTCGGCTGCATGAGACTCCCCAGGAAAGGCGCGGGGGTCGGGATAGATATAAAGCGTTCGGCGGATATTATATATTCGGCGATAGAACAGGGGGTTAATTTTTTCGACACGGCGTATATTTACCCCGGGAGCGAGAACGCTCTGGGTCAGATTTTATATAATCCGGAATCCGGAGGAAACTGGCGGGAAAAAATTAATATATCGACGAAAATGCCCCTGTTTATAGTGAAATCGGGAAAAGATTTCGACATGTTTTTTTCCCGTCAGCTGGAACGTCTCAAAACGGATTACATAGACTATTATATGCTGCATATGCTTACTGATTTTGATTATTTCGATAAGATACGCAGTCTCGGGATTGAAGACTGGGTAAAAAAAGAAAAAGACCGGGGAAGAATAAAAAACATAGGGTTTTCTTTTCACGGAAGCTATAATTCGTTCGCGAAAATAACGGACGCGTATAACTGGGATTTTTGTATGCTGCAGTATAATTATCTCGACGAAAATCATCAGGCGGGAACTGCGGGGGTGAAATACGCGTACTCTAAAAATCTGCCGGTAATCGCGATGGAGCCTTTGAGAGGAGGAAAACTCGCCGCCGGACTCCCGGAGAAAGCGACGAGCGAGTTTAAGCGAATAAATCAAGACAGAACCCCCGCGGACTGGGCTCTCAGATGGCTCTGGAATAAACCCGAAATAACAGTCGTTTTATCGGGAATGGGCAGTATGGAACAGTTAAATCAAAATGTCAGAACGGCGCAGGAATCAGAAATAGACGGAATGACTCCCGAAGAACTGGACGCGGTAAAAAAAGTCGTGGGAATTATGCGCGAGAATATAAAAGTAAACTGCACGAACTGCGGCTACTGTATGCCGTGCCCGGCGAATATCGATATACCCGAAGCTTTCTCCCGATATAACGAGAGCGTTATGCTGAGCCGTACGCATATTATTTCGCAGTATATGATGTCCGCGGGAGTGTTAGCCGAAAAGACGCAGTTCGCGTCGCAGTGCATAAAATGCGGCAAGTGCGAAAAGCGCTGCCCTCAGGAAATAAAAATCATGGACGAACTCGCGAAGGCGTCTAAATATCTCGAGCCGTTCTGGGTAAAAACGGCGGCGAAGATAATAAGAAGATTCACGGTCGGCGGCGTGAAGAATAAAAATAAAATATAATATATAAAGGGGGCGGCGGTATATTTATGTACGCAATAAAAGCCGTATTTGACGGAATCAATTTTAAACCTACTCAGCCGATACCGGTAACTGAAAATTATGAAGTGGTTATTACTTTTATCGAGCCTTTAAAAAAAGAAAAAGAAAATACGAAACCGGCCGAAGAGGAAAAACTCCCGTGTTCAACGGCTAAGGGTCTTTGGAAGGGGAAAGTATGGATGTCCGATGATTTCAATGAACCGCTTGAAGAAATGAAGGAGTATATGAGTTACGCGCTTGACGTATTTTCTGCCAAAGCCCCCCTTGTTAAAGGGGGGTGTCACGAAGTGACGGGGGGATTCCGGACAACAGAATTAATCCCCCCTGCGGCGACGCCGCTTTCCCCCCTTTAACAAGGGGGGCTTTGGAGCAGATTTAAACCAACTGCGTAACTCATACAAAAAAAACAAGAGGAACGCATTTATGCGTTCCCCGGTTATCCGGTTCTACTGTTTCATGCTTTTTTCTTTGAACGTCGAACACACGGTGTCCGAACTCGACGTCGCGTAACTCGGTCCGACGTTGATTTTGTTCGCGGTGCAGTAATTGTCCCCGTCGTGATACACGCAGTTCTTCGCGTCGCAGCTTATCCCCTGGATATGCCTCGGAACTTCTGATTTCATGTTAAAAAAACTCATATAATATACCCTTTCTGAAAAATAATTAATAATTAATAATTGAAAATTAATAATTAATTTTCCCTCAAAGCCGGGGATTTATTCATAAAGATTACAGAAAGTTATAATAATTCCGGAGAAAATTAAAAAAATGGCGGTTTTTGTGATTGCGGATACCCATTTATCGTTAAGCGTAAATAAATCTATGGAGCTTTTTAAAGGACGCTGGAGCGGTTACGTCGAAAAACTCGAAAAAAACTGGAATAATACTGTAAACGATTCGGACGGCGTTATTATTGCCGGAGACATATCGTGGGGTATGAATTCCTCTGAATGTGAGAAAGACTTCGGGTTTATAAACAATAAATTAAACGGTTATAAATATATAATAAAAGGCAATCATGATTACTGGTGGAACACCCTGACTAAATTAAACGCCTGGCTTGCCGAAAAAAATCTTGATAAAATTAAAATTGTTAATAATAACGCATATTTATGCGAAAATATAATAATCTGCGGAACGCGGGGATGGTTTATCGGCGGAGACGGCGAAGAGGGAGTATCTCCCGAAGAGATTTTTAACAATAAAATATTAAAACGCGAAGTGAACCGGCTCAGCCTATCTATTGCAGAGGCGAAAAAAATAAAGCAAAATAATAATAATTATAATAGTGAAATTATCGCGTTTATACATTATCCCCCGGTTTACGGGGATTATATCTGCGAAGAAATCATAGATTTACTGGAAAAAGAAGAAATAAAACGATGTTATTTCGGACATATCCACAACGTAAACCCGGGTAAAATAATAAGAAATTACAGGAATATAACTTTTGAAGTCGTTTCTGCCGATTATATTAAATTTACCCCGATGAGGATATCGTAGATATTCCGGGCAAATCCTCCGGAGATTTTTCTGTCGGATTTATATGTACCGAGCAATGTTTGACTTCCGGGAACGCCGCTTCGATTGCGTCGTGGACGATATGCGCGGTTTCGTGGGCTTTATGCAGGGTTTCAGAACCGTTCGTACTGATTTCGACGTCGACGTAAATTTTATCCCCGAACAGACGGGTTTTTAGTAAATCTATGCCTGAGACGTCCGGATTCGACAAGATTATCTTACGCATTTCTTCTTCTGTTTCTTCGCCGCAGGCTTTGTCGGTCATCTTGCCGACGGAATCCCTGAAAATATCGAGCGCGACTTTTAAAATAAACAGACAAATCACGACCGCGGCGAGCGGGTCGAGTACGGGGAAGCCGAGACGCGCGCCGAGGATTCCCAGAAAACTGCCGACTGACGATAGCGAATCCGACAAATGATGCCATGCGTCCGCCATTAACGCCCCGGAGTTGATTTTTTTCGCGGCGCGCCGCTTATACTGATAAAGCGCGGCCTTTACTATAATCGTTATAACGGCGGCGACAAGCGCGATTATTCCGGGCGCGGCGATTTCTCCGTAATTTCCCTCAAATATTTTCCGTATTCCCGCCCAGCCTATGCCGATTCCCGTAAAGGCGAGTATAACCGATAAAATAACCGCGGCGACGCACTCGAAACGTTCGTGACCGTAGGGGTGGTTCTTATCGGTTTTTTTGTTCGCGAGCTTAACGCCGGCCATGACGATAAAAGTGGTGAATAAATCCGAGAACGAGTGGATAGAATCCGCGAGCATCGCGGCGGAATTGCCGATTATTCCGGCAATAAGCTTAAAAACAGAGAGCAGGATATTGCAGTAAATCGTATTTTTCGACGCTTGCATCGCGATTTGTTCGTTTGACAGAGATAAATTTTTCATAGAATTACGACTCCTTTAAAATATTTTAATAAATTTAATAGACTTCTTTCAAAACCGAAATACGACCACCCCGCCGTCTGCGGACGGCACCCCTCCACGGAGGGGAATTAATAAAACGTCGAAGTTGAGTGAAAATTCCCCTCCGCGGAGGGGTGGCGCGGCGCGTAAG
The DNA here is from genome assembly GCA_009777355.1 of Oscillospiraceae bacterium. Taxonomy (GTDB): domain Bacteria; phylum Bacillota; class Clostridia; order Oscillospirales; family WRJC01; genus WRJC01. The sequence continues at coordinate 16,815 of WRMA01000014.1, forward strand.
CGGCGTGACGGGGTGGTTTTGAAAGAACCCGCCGTCTGCGGACGGCACCCCTCCACGGAGGGGAATTAATAAAACGTCGAAGTTGAGTGAAAATTCCCCTCCGCGGAGGGGTGGCGCGGCGCGTAAGCGGCGTGACGGGGTGGTTTTGAAAGAAATCCAACAAACATTTTTTCTATGTTCCGGGCATAAAAAAACGCGCCCGCGGAACATATTACTGTCCCGCAGACGCGAACAACGCGCGTCCGCTGCCGCATTACTTGCGACCCGGCGCCATAAATTAACTAAAATAAAGAAAGATGAATTTATCGCCTGTTCAGTTAGTAACGGCAAATTTAATAACCGCTAATAATATTATACTCAAAAAAAATATATCTGTCAATATAATTTTAAAATATTTTTATTTGTTTTTGTTTACTTAATATATTTTTTATGGTATAATACAGAAAAAATATATTTTAAAAATTTTTTAAATAATTTTATGAGGAGAATTAAGATTATGATTCTGGGAATATGCGGCTGGTTCGACGAGAAAAACGCGGAAGATACGTTTAAAATGCTCAAAAATATAGGCTATGTATATATCGAGGCGGGAATACACGGATATTATAAAAATGAAAAATATCTCGAAACGGTTCTTAAAGCTCTCGATAACGCCAAAATAAGATGCGAAGTAGGGCAGCATCCCTTTCCCGGAGAATATAATCCGGACGGGGAACAGACAGAGGAAGCCCTGGAAAAAATCAGGGATTATTTTTACGAGCTGCTCAGTTCGACGTCGGACTTGAATTTATCGACTCTCGTAATGGGAGGAGGAGGCGCGAGATTTCTTCCCTCTCCCGACAAATACGAAAACGTCGTGAAACAAATCGCCGATATATGCAAATACGCGATTTCACCCGTTCTGGACGAGTTCGGCATAATACTCGCTCTGGAAGCCCTGCGTAAAGACGAGACGTCTATGCTTAACAGAACCGACGAAAGCGTAAAAATCGCGAAGCTCGCGAATACGCCGAATATAAAAGTCATGGCGGATTTATATCATGTCATAGGCGAGGGCGAAAATCTTGACGACTTCGTAAATTACAAGGGCTGTATAAGACACGCACACATAGGCAAACCCAGTCCGAGAGTTATGCCCTCTGAAAACGACGGCTATGACTACAAGCCGTTTTTCGAGGCCCTGCGTTCGGCAAATTTCAACGGCAGAATGTCGGTCGAGGCGGGCTCTTCCTGCGACGATTACAAAACAAGCCTGGAGAGAGCGTTCGCCGTATTGCAGCCGCTGCTGTGATAATTATTTATATTTATTATATAAAAAGCAACAATAAAATAATAAATAATTGTAGGGAACGGATTTATCCGTTCCGCAAATACGCGTATAATTTCATGTTTTCCGGAACGCATAAATGCGTTCCCTACAATACGAATATTAATTTGGTCTTGCAATTTATTTATATAAAACAAAAACAAAGGAGAGTTTATATAATCATGAAAAGAAATTACAACGGGGTATACGAACGGGAGAACACCGCGTATATCAATTTTCCATTGGGAGGAATCGGCTCGGGCAATTACTGCATATCGGGAACGGGTATGCCGGGAGGTTTCTCTCTGAGAAACTCGCCGAATATCTTCTTCAACCCGAATATATTCGCGGCAATTTCCGTTAAATCGAACGAACCGAATAAAAATAATACGGCGAGAATATTAGAAGGTCAAATCCCGAAACATGAGATTTTTAAACCCGGACCGGGTTTCGGCGGTTCGGGAAACGGACTGTCCGGCAAAAATTACGGGCTGCCGCGTTTTCTGTCCAACGGCTTTATATCAAGATTTCCCTTTGCCGAAATAAAACTTTCGGACCCGGATATTTTACCCGGCGTATCAATAAGGGCATGGAGTCCGTTTATTCCGTCGGATTCGTATAATTCTTCTCTGCCCTGCGCAACCCTCGAATATAATTTTGATAATAATACAGGCGGAACAATCGAGGGAGTTTATTATTTCTGTTCGCTTAACTTCATGAAAATAAACGATAACGGGTCTTATGTGAAAAAACAAAAGGACGGGTTTATTCTCGGACAGAAAGCCGTCGAAGCTGATAATAAACCCTGGCAGAAAGGCGAATTTTATATTTTTACGGACGAAGAAAACGCGCATATAAACCCGAAATTGTTCAGGGGCGGCTGGTGGGATACCCTCACTATGCTGTGGAATAATATATCGGACGGGGTTTACGAAAACAGTCCTGATTCTGACTCTGATTCTGACTGCGAAATCGAAAACAGCCCGGGAGGATATATCGCAATCCCGTTTAAATTAAAAAGCGGAGAGAGCAAAACCATTAAAATAAATACGTGCTGGTACGTCGGCGAGTCCGATTTGAACTGCGGCCCGGGATTCCATGACAGAGACGGCGGCGACTGCGAAACGAAAACTACCCATAAACCCTGGTATTCCGGACAGTTCGCGGATATTTTCGAAATCGGCGAATACTATAGAAATAATTTTGATACGCTTAAAACGGAAACTGAAAAATTTTCGGAGTGTTTCTACGATTCGACTTTGCCCGGCGAGATTCTCGAAGCCGTAAGCGCGAATTTGTCTATATTAAAATCCCCCACCGTTCTCCGTCAGACGGACGGCAGGTTATGGTGCTGGGAGGGCTGCTCGGACGAATGGGGTTCGTGCCACGGCAGCTGCACCCACGTCTGGAACTATGCCCAGGCTTTCCCCCATTTGTTCCCAGATTTGGAACGGACTTTAAGAGAGACTGAATTTTTTGTCTCGCAGGCTCAAAACGGTCATCAGAATTTCAGGACGCCTTTGCCCATAAGAGAACCCGACCATAATTATCACGCCGCGTCCGACGGTCAGCTCGGCGGAATTATGAAAGTCTTCAGGGAATGGAAAATAAGCGGAGACGATAAATGGCTTAAAAATATATGGGGTAAAGTCAAAGACAGTCTGGATTACTGCATAGAATCGTGGGATAAAAAACGCGAGGGAGTTTTGAGGGAACCTCATCATAATACTTATGACATAGAGTTCTGGGGAGCCGACGGAATGTGCTCGTCGTTTTATCTGGGAGCCCTGAAAGCGGCTTATATAATATCGGATTATCTCGGGGAAAAAGATAATTACGTTAAATATAATGGTTTATATAAATCCGGCAGGGAATATCTGGAGAATAAATTATTTAACGGGGAGTTTTTCATACAGGAAACGGAATGGCTCACTCTCGAAGCGAAGTTGAATTTAGAGAACGAAACCCCCGAATCGAGGGAGTTATGCGAAGCCGAAGGCCCGAAGTATCAGTACGGCAAAGGCTGTATTTCGGACGGGGTTCTGGGAGCGTGGCTCGCCGAAGTATGCGGGGTCGGCGAAATCCTCGACCCTGAAAAAATAAAAAGCCATTTGTTAAGCGTTTATAAATATAACCTGAAAAGGGATTTGTCGAGACACGCGAACCCTCAAAGACCCGGTTACGCTCTGGGAAAAGAGGGCGGGCTTCTTCTGTGCGGCTGGCCGAACGGAGAAAAACCGTCGCTGCCGTTCGTCTACAGCGACGAAGTCTGGACGGGCATAGAATATCAGGCCGCGGGCCATCTCATAATGCATGGCTGCCTTGACGAAGGGCTGGATATAGTAAGAACCTGCCGGGACAGATACGACGGAACGGTCAGAAATCCGTACGACGAATACGAATGCGGGCATTTTTACGCGAGAGCCCTGGCAAGTTACGGACTTCTTCAGGCGGTAACCGGCGCGGTTTATGATTCAACGGCGAAAACCCTTGAAATAAACCCGGTTATAAAAGGCGATTTTAAATCTTTTATATCGACGGACGCGGGCTACGGAAATATCGGCGTAAAAGACGGCGAACCGTTCGTAAATATAATTAAAGGCAGAATCGATATTAATATAATAAAATATAATAATACCAATATGCAAACGAAATAAACATTTATTAGACCTCTTTCAAAACCGAAATACGACCACCCCGCCGACTTCGTCGGCACCCCTCCACGGAGGGGAATTAATAAAACGGCGGAGTTGAGTGAAAATTCCCCTCCGCGGAGGGGTGGCGCGGCGCGTAAGCGGCGTGACGGGGTGGTTTTGAAAGAAGTCCATTCACAAAAAGGAGAATCAAAATCATGACGGAACACAAAACAAAACAGTTCCCCAGAACAGAGGTCGGGGGAGTCAGTCTGCCCAGACTTATAATAGGCACGAACTGGATACACGGTTACAGCCATACGAGTTACGCCGCGGACATGGATATAAAACAAACGCACAAAACCCCGGAAAACGCAATGGAAATATATAAGACGTTCGGCGGCTTCGGCATAGACGCGGTTATGGGCGGGAATTTATCCAATAATTCCGGCGTTTGCGAATCTATAAAGCGCTATGAAGATATTGCGGGGAAAAAACTTATTAAAATCGACACGCCCATAATTAACGTGGACGATACGAAAGAGGCGAGAAGCGAAGCCGAGGCGACCGTCAAAAACAGCGCGAAAAACGGCGCGCAGTTCTGTTTTCTGCATCACTCGAGCGCCGAACAGCTGGTCAACAAAAACAAGAGAATCATAGACAGACTCCCGGATTATTTGTCTATGATAAGAGACAACGGCATGATTCCCGGACTTTCGGCCCATATGCCTGAACTGATTATATATTCCGATTTGAATAATTACGACGTCGAGAGCTATATACAAATCTTTAACTGCATGGGATTTCTAATGCAAATCGAGATAGAGAGTATAATTCAAATAATTCGCAACGCGAAAAAACCCGTGATGACAATCAAACCTATGGCCGCGGGCAGGGTTTCGCCTTACGTAGGCCTGACTTTCAACTGGAACGCCATTCGGGAACGCGACATGATTGCGGTCGGGTGCAAGACGCATTTCGAAGCCTTCGAAGACGTCGAAATATCGTTTGCCGCCCTCGAAAAAAGACTCCCGGACTTAGAAGGCAGGGGAAGCCCGAACAAAACCGATATCATTAAATAAAAAATTTTTCGGAAAATTTAAAAAATATTAAAAACTGCTTGTAAAAATAGATATAATTGTGTTATAATAGATATAATAAATAAATATATTATATTTAAATTTTTATTCGGAGATTCGCCAGATGTTGAAAATATCCTCTTCAGGAACTTCAAACGCCGGGAAAAAAAATATAAACGAAGATAATTTTTATATGAACGGACTGTATATCGACGGAACGAACGCGGCAAACGGGAGAATATACAGCGATATTACGCAGCGTGAAATACAGTTTTACGCCGTTTTCGGCGGAATCGGAGGGGAAACGAAAAGCGCGCTCAGCCCGAATATAGACTTTTACGACGGCCAGACCGCGTCTTTCGCCGGAGCCGATATGCTCGCGAGACTCCAGAGGCATCTCAAAACGAAGACGGAATATAACATACACAGCTATATACACAGCTATATTAAAAAGACGAATAAAAATATATGCGATTACGCAAGGCAGAAAGGGATGCGCGCGGGAACTTCTTTCGCGCTCCTGTGCCTTCACGGAAATTACGCCTATATATATAATATCGGCAACAGCAAGGTTTTTCTCCTGAGAGACTACAGGCTCTCTCTCGTATCGGCGAACGACACCCGCGCGGAAATTCTCGTCGCCGCGGGTCAAATTCCCAAGGACACGGCGCGGCACGCTCCCGAAAGCAAAGTCCTTACCCAGTATCTGGGTATGTTCGAAAACGAAAGGAATATCGAACCCCACGCGAACAGAATCAGCGTCAGGGCGGGGGATAAGTTTCTTTTGTGCACGGACGGACTGTGCGACGTTCCCGAAGAGAGACTGCTCCAGATTATATCGAGGGATATGTCCGAACAGGAAATAGTCACGGATATCTCGAACGAAGCGCTCAGAAACGGCGGCGACGAAAATATAACGGCGGTCGTCGTCGGGGCGAACTATGAGGATAATATGCCGGCAAAATCAGATTTGCTCAAACCGTCGGCAGATTCGGCGGCGAATTTCGGACCTATAATATTCAGGAACAAATTTGAGTTTACGCAGAAGCATATAAAATATATTTTATACGCCGCGGGAGCGTTAATCGTGTTTATTATCGCGATAACTCTCGTGGTGAACGCTCTGTTCGGTTCAAGAGAGCCGGACGGGGAAAACAAAGGGGGATTCGGCGGCGGCGGGGATAATCAAAACCAGAGCGAGCCGACTTCCCGGGATAATCTGCCCGGAAACTGGGTAAGCTCGACGGAGAGACCGACGTTCGACATTCCCCAGATTGACACGAATAATATCCCGACGGACCCGACGACCGAAGACCCGGACGAAGACGATAACGGGGAAACGACGACCGAGGAAGATACGGCCCCGACCGCAGAACCTCCCCCGACCCAACCGGCAGTTCAGCCGCCTACGACTCCGACAAATCCTATAAATACTACAAATCCCGCAACGCAGCCTCCGGCTACTAATCCGCCGGTCGTAACTCCACCGACAGAACCCCAAACCCCGACTCCCCCGACAGAACCGGAGACAGAACCCGCAACAGACCCTGAACCGGAAACAGAACCGCCGACGGAATCGGAAGGAGAAGAGCCAGTAACAGAACCGGAAACAGAAGCTCCGGAAGAACCCGTAACAGAACCCGAACCCGAAACAGACCCTCCGGCAGAAGAACCCGTAACAGAACCTGAACCGGTTACAGAACCTCCCCCGACAGAACCGTCAGTCGAACCGGCAGAAGAGTGATAGGATAATAAGAAGCTGTATTAAAATAAGAGGAAGACCACCCCGCCGTCTGCGGACGGCACCCCTCCACGGAGGGGAATTTTCACTCACCTTGGCGTTTTAATAATTCCCCTCTGTGGAGGGGTGGCAACACGAAGTGTTGACGGGGTGGTCTCGTTTCCTTTGAATACAGCTTCTAAAAAAAAAAATATATATAAAACAGGGAAAATTAATTTATGATTTGCGATATAAAAAACACGGTCGCGCAGGAATTATATAATATTATCGGCGAACCGGAAATAACAAAAGAAGAAATCGCCGCGGCGCTCGAATATCCGCCGGATATAAACATGGGGGATTTGGCTTTCCCGTGTTTCAGACTGTCTAAAATTTTCAGGAAATCCCCGAATATAATAGCGGAGGATATAAAAAATAAGCTGACGTCGGGGAATATATCGGCGGACGCGCAATGCGCGCCCCTACTGAAAAAATGCGAAAGCGCCGGGGGATATATAAATTTTACGCTCGATGATAAATATTACGCTGAAAATATACTCGGCGACGTTTTTGAACAGGGGGATAAATACGGCGCGCCGAAAATCGGCGAGAGTAAAACCGTCGTTATAGATTATTCGTCGCCCAATATGTCAAAGCCTTTGAGCGTCGGTCATCTCAGAACGACGAATATCGGCAACGCAATCAAAAAAATACATCAGTTCTGCGGATATAAGACAGTCGCGATTAATTATATCGGCGACTGGGGAACTCCGCAGGGTAAAATTATCGCCGCGTATAAGCTCTGGTGCAATAATATAAGCGAAGTCGAAGAAAAAGGCGTGTATAAACTGCTCGATTTATATTTAAAATTTGAAAAAGAAGCCGAAGAAGATAAAACTTTAGGCGAGTCCGCGCGTCTATTCTGCCTTAAACTTGAACAGGGAGACGAAGAAACTGTCAAACTATGGAAAATATTTATGGCCGTCAGTATAGAAGAACTCAAGAGAATATATAATATTCTGGGAATAGAATTTGATTCCTACGACGGGGAAAGTTTTTTCGAGGACAAAATGCCCGCGGTTATACGGGAATTGAAAGAGAAGGATTTACTGAAATCAGATAACGGCGCGCAGCTCGTGGATTTGGAAGAATATAACATGCCGCCGTGCCTTATAATAAAATCGGACGGCGCGTCGCTGTATACGACTCGGGATATAGCGTCCGCGATTTACAGACACAAGACTTATAGTTTCGATAAAAATATATACGTGACTGATATGCGTCAGTCGCTGCATTTCGCGCAGTGGTTCAAAGTGACGGAGCTTATGGGATATAAATGGGCGAAAGACTGCGTTCACATACCCTACGGGCTTATGAATTTCGGGGGTCAGGTTATGAAAACCCGCGCGGGGAATATAGCCCTGCTGGACGATTTTCTGAAACTGGCCGTAGAAAAAGCCGAAAGTATAATAGAGGAAAAAAACCCCGGTTTATCAGTCGATGAGAAAAAAGAAATCGCGAAAAAAGTCGGAATCGGAGCGGTTCTGTTCAGCGATTTAGTCAGCGGCAGAGTAAAGGACGTAAACTTTACATGGGAGGAAGCGCTGAATTTCAACGGCAATTCCGGACCGTACGTCCAGTATACTTACGCGAGAGTGTGCAGCGTATTGGATAAAGCCGGAGCTTTAGATAATAAAAATATATTAATCACAAATATATCGGAACGCGAGATAATAAAATTAATATCGCAGTTCCCCGAGAAAGTTTTAGTCGCGGAGAGAGAGTACGAACCGTCGGTAATCTGCCGTTATCTGCTCGATTTATGCGCGGCGTTCAACAGGTTTTATCACGAGTGTTCTATATTAAAAGCCGAAAGCGAGGAAATCAAAAACTCGCGGCTAACGCTTTGCGAAGCCGCAAAATATACTCTCGGCAACGGGTTATGGCTTCTCGGCATGGAAAAAACGGAGAGGGTGTAGGGAACGCATTTATGCGTTCCGCGAATAAAATCAAAAAATATAGAGGAGGATTTTTTATGAGCGAAGCATATGATATAAATTATATCGACAATCCGTTTATTAGAGAGATGATAGACGGCAAAGTTTATCTTATGGCAAGACCAAATAACAGGCACATGGTAATACAGAAAAATTTAAATAAGTTATTCGAGAATTATTTCAGACGAAAAAATAGAAAATGCGCGATATTTTTTGAAATGGAACTGGAAATAGACGTCAAAAATACTATGCAGCCGGATTTATTGGTCTACTGCAAGGAAAATAACGAAAAGAAAAATAAAAAGATTCCGCTTATAGTTATAGAGGTTCTGTCAGATTCGACGTGGAAAAAAGACGTCACGGTAAAAATGAAAAAGTATGCCGAAATAGGCATTGAAGAATACTGGGTAATAGACCCCAGAAGTCAGAGAATCAGCATATACGCGCTTGAAAACGGCGAACCCGGAAGATACGAGCTGCGCGAATTATATGATTTACCCCCGGACGACGGTTTTTCCGGCTTCAGGATATTAAGAGAAGAAGAAGAAAAAGACGCTGTAAGAGAATTTTCGCCGGTTTCTTTCCCCGAAATGACGATATTACTCGAAGACGTGTTTAATTTCGAAGACCTCGAAATTATAGAGTGAAAATTTAATTTTAATTAAAAAAAATAATAACTGCGGGAGGCAATAAATTTTATGGCGGGACATTCCAAGTGGAAAAATATCATGCACAAAAAAGAAAAAACCGACGCTCAAAGAGCGAAAGTCTTCACGAAAATCGGCAAAGAGATGTCTATTGCCGTAAAAGAAGGGGGAACTAACCCCGAATCGAACAGTAAACTCAAAGATTTAATCGCTAAGGCGAAAAGCTTCAACGTGCCGAACGACAATATCGAGCGTATAATAAAAAAGGCGGGTTCGGACGATTCGGCAAGATACGAGAATATAAATTACGAGGGATACGGTCCGAACGGCATAGCCGTAATCGCGGAATGCGCGACCGACAACAGAAACAGGACAAGCGGCGATATACGCCATTATTTCGACAAGTTCGGCGGTAATCTCGGCGCGAGCGGCTGCGTTACATATATGTTCAGCGAAAAAGGCGTTATAGTTATCCCCGCCGGAATTAAAACGGACGAAGACAAACTCATGGAAGATATACTCGAATCGGGCGCGTCTGATTTCACGAAAATAAAAGCGGACGAAGACGATGAAATATATCAGATTTTTACAGAACCGGCAAGTATTTCGTCTGCGCGCGCCGAACTTGAATCCCGGGGATATGTTATTTTATCGTCTGAAGTCGAAATGCTGCCGTCGGTCTATGTTAAACTCGATAAATCAAACGACGCGGACAGCATTATAAAAATAAATAAGCTTCTTGAACATTTAGAAGAACACGACGACGTCATAAATATCTGGCACAACTGGGAAATTGATAACTAATAACTAATAGTGAATAGTGAATAGCTATTAGTTATTAACTATTAGTTATTAGCTATTATTGGGGGTGGATAATATGCCGGGGGGTATTTTCCGGATTATTACAGTATTTTTAATAAGTTTTTTCGCGTATAAATTCCTGGATATTATTTTTGATTTGGTCAGGTCTTATATTAAAATTAAAGCGCGGCCGGCAGATAATATAAAAGACAAAAAAGACCCCGAAGTTATAGAGACGGAATTTATTAACGGAGACGACGGGGAGGAAAAATAATTCAACACCCATTTGCAATTAAAATGTAGGGGCGATTAATAATCGCCCCTACTTTTGCCGACAAAAAATTCGAATAATATTTATTCTGCTGTAAATCTATAAAATTTAAGCCGTAGATATATTCGCCGGGTTTTAAAGCTTCTTTTTTCAGGGTCAAATCGACTCCCGAGCCGTCGTTGCCGGCTTTAATTATAAATTCTTCGCCCTGACTCCATAATTCGTCTTTACCGTCGCTCATCGATTCGCCGGCGTTGCCGAACGGTTCGCTGTAATATAATATCTGGATTTTATCCCCCGGCCTTAACTGCACGACTTTTTTATCCAGTACGTCGTATATATCCTGACCGGACGGGACCGCTCCGATTATTCTGCCGTTCGGGCTTTTATCACAGTAAACGGCGATTAAATCGGCGTCTCCGCCGTTTAATTTAACCGGGATTGCGTATCTCGCGCCGTCTTTTAGGGGCGCCGTCTCGTACAGACAGACAAGTCGGCCGTTTAACGTCGCGGATTCGTTCGCAAAAGTCATCTCGACAGTTCCGTCGTCTTTTATATTAACCCTTCTCGTCTCCGCGATTTGTATATATTTATCGTCCTGTTTTAACCATGTCGTCTGGTGAACTGCTGCAAGATTATCTCTTTGTTCGGGAGTTAATATTATTTTATAATCCTCGCCGTTTTGGGTTTTTTCGGTTATTTCAAGTTTATTTCTTGATATCCCCCTGTAGCTTACAAGAGGGCGCGAATCCAGAATAACGCTGAAATCGCTGATAAAATCAGTATATTCGGGCAGTTTGCCTATCGACCTGTAAACTTCGAGATAATAACTTAAATCGTCTTTGTTCGCGAACGGAAAATAAACGGACAGACCTCCGAGTTCTTCTATATTCGTCTCGTATTTATAAATAACGGCGTTATTAATCGCGTTTATTAAATCGGAGGATTCTTCAGGGAACAGACGCGAAAGGCTTTTGGCGAGATTCGCCGCGTCTATCATGTCGGTTTCGTCGGCAAATTCTCCCCTGCTGCCGAACGACCTGTGCGCGCTCCTCGCTCTCGATATTAATCTGAAATTTCCGTTTACTATTTCGTTTCTGCCCGCCGACGCGAGTCTCTCGAAAGAATCCGCGACCTCTTCTATTTTTGACAAATCGGTAACGGATATCGTTAAGATATCTTCTATATATGAATTTATATAGAAATCCATATAATAATCGGCGATTAAGAACCCTACTTCGCTTCCCGGTATACCGGGGGTTATATGACGCAGAAAACTATAATCCCAGCCGTCGTCGGGTTCGAGTTCTTCGGAGGCGATTAGATAATCCGCGTATTTCGCGGCTATGCAAGCCATTTCGAGAGTCGCCATCAGGCAAGTGTCGAAGCCTATAAAATCAAATCTCTCGCCGTTTTTAAACAGATTATTTCCCGCGAGGGCGCTGTCTATTTCAGAGAGTTTCATCATCGATTTATTAGCGTCCCTGAATCTTTCGTCCGAGCCGTAACCCGTGACCGCTCCTCCTCCGTGATTCCAGAAAACTATGCCGTATTTATCCGCGGGGAATAAATCATACGCGAAGTTTATAAATCCGCTTAAAGTTTCGGGATAACCCATAGGGTCTCTGTTCAAATGCGCGATTTTATTTAATCTGCCGTTTGATATTTCAAAAATCGCGTTGTCTCTGTTGGGTATGCCCCTGATGTGCCATCTTCTCGCTCCTCCGGTAAATATAACCAGATTTATATTTTCCTCGTCGAAATCAGAATCGAGCATTTCGTATAAATCTTTAGTAGCGGACTGATATTCGCTCTCTAAATCCGACCCGTTCATATAGACCAGTATAGTGTACGCTTTTTTTGGTCTGATATTTGTATTCGCGTAGGGCGTATAATCATAGGGTATGATTTCCGGCGGATTTTGACTTGAACCGGGATTATTTGAATTATTCCGGTTTCTTGCAATACCGGAATAATCCGTTTGGTATTGGCTGAAAAATCCCCCGTACGCGCAGCCGGAAGAAGATAAAATTAAGCTCAGGATTAATATTACCGCGAGGATAAAAGACGTTAGTTTGTAATTTTTCATAAAAAATTTTCTCCAAAAACAATAAAATATATTTTTTGTTTTATTTTACGCAATATCGGCAAAAATTATTTTTACAAAATTTAGATTTCGGGTTGCTTGACAAATATAATATTATGATGTAAAATATAATAGAGGTGATAATTTTATGACGGCTGTCCATTATTCGAATATAGAAAGAAATTTTAAAAAATATTTCGATAAAATTATAAATGATTTTGAAACGGTTATCGTAAACGGCAATAATGAAGAACATAACGTCGTTCTGCTG
>WRMA01000015.1 GCA_009777355.1 Oscillospiraceae bacterium
CGTCTGCGGACGGCACCCCTCCACGGAGGGGAATTAATAAAACTCCGGAACTGTCGCAAATTCCCCTCCGTGGAGGGGTGGCAGCGACGTTAAGTCGCTGACGGGGTGGTCGTTTCCCTTTGAATACAACTTTTAAATCGCAAAATCCGCGGGGGCTGAAAATTCTCAACCCCCGCGAATTTTTTATTTTATCGCGTATCGCTTAATTTTACACCTGATAATAATCGGACAGCCTCGTGAGTTTCTTGTATTTCTCTTCCGCGATTTTCACGGCGTCGGCGAATAATTTTTCCGCTCTGTCCGGGAACGAACGCTTGAGAGAACTGTATCTGACTTCAGACTCTATAAACTCCCTGTATGATTTACTCGGCGCTTTCGAATCGAGTTTGAACGGATTCTTACCCTCCGCTATAAGCGCGGGATTATATCTGAACAAATGCCAGTAGCCCGATTCGACCGCGTTTTTCATTGCGAGCATAGAATTGCTCATGCCGCCTTTTATGCCGTGTCTCAAACACGTCGCGTAGGCTATAACGACGGACGGCCCGGGATATTTTTCAGCCTCGGTTATCGCGTCTATAGTTTGCTTATAGTCCGCGCCCATCGCGATTTGCGCGACGTAAACGTTACCGTAACTCATCGCGATTGCCGCAAGGTCTTTTTTCGGCGCGAGTTTACCCGCGTACGCGAACTGCGCGACCGAACCCGTCGGGGTAGCTTTGGAAGCCTGTCCGCCCGTATTAGAATAAACTTCCGTGTCCATTACGAACATATTTATATCGAGACCCATAGCGATAACGTGGTCAAGACCGCCGAAGCCTATGTCATAAGCCCAGCCGTCTCCTCCGAACGACCAGAAAGATTTCTTAACCAGAACGTCTTTCATCGCGAGAAGCTGTTTATAAACGGCGTCGAGTTCGCAGCCGCAGCTTCCGCAATCTTCAACCGCTTTTTCAAGGGCCGCGACAAACTCTGCAGACGCGCCTTTCGAAGCTTCGCCGTCGTTGAACGCTTCAAGCCAGGCCTTCGCCGGCCCTTCGATAACGTCCCAGCCGGAATCCGCGAGTTTCTTCGCGAGCATCGCCGCCTTTTCGCGTCTCTGGAAGATTGCGAGCATCATGCCGAAACTAAATTCCGCCGTGTCTTCAAACAGCGAGTTCGCCCACGTCGGGCCTTTGCCGTCTTTGTTTAAGCAATACGGCGTGGACGGAGCGGAACCTCCCCAAATCGAAGAACAGCCCGTAGCGTTGCCGATATATATCCTGTCGCCGAATAACTGGGTGATTAACTTCGTGTAAGGCGTTTCGCCGCACCCCGCGCACGCTCCCGAATATTCGAGAAGCGGCTGCTTGAACTGACTGCCCTTGACTGATTCGGGCTTGAATTTCGCGAGAACGCTCGCGTCGTCGCAGTATTTATACGCGAGCTCTATATCGTCTTTTTTGTCTGTCTGGGTGTCTATAGGCAGCATTTCGAGGGCTTTCGCTCCTTTTCTTCCCGGGCAAACCTGAGCGCACACCGCGCAGCCCGTGCAGTCGAGAGTAGAAACCGCCATAGAAAATTTATATCCCGGCATTCCCGTCATAGCGACCGTCTCGAGAGTCTCTGGTATTTCGTCTCCCTCGGGGATTGCGAGAGGTCTTATTACGGCGTGAGGGCAGACATAAGAACAGAAGTTGCACTGTATGCAGTTTTCGGGAATCCAGTTGGGAACGTCTATGGCTATGCCGCGTTTTTCGTAAGCCGCCGAACCCTGCGGGAACGTTCCGTCCTCAACGCCGTTAAACGTCGAAACGGGCAGGCTGTCGCCTCTCTGCGTAACGATTGGGCTCAGTATATCTTTAATAAAGCCGGCCATATCGCCTTTGCCTTCGATTTTATATTCCGGAGCGGAATTGCCGTCGTCCGCGTTCGCCCACTCTGCCGGCACTTGCATTTCTTTAATATTTTCTATGCCTTTATCGACCGCCGCATAGTTCATTGCGACTACTTTTTCGCCCTTGCTGCCGTATGCGTCGACAATCGCCGATTTCAGATATTTTACAGCGTCCTCAACCGGAACTATATTCGCGAGCTTGAAGAAAGCCGACTGCAAAATCATGTTTATTCTGCCGCCCAAGCCTATTTCTCTCGCTATGCCTATGCCGTCAATAGTGTAAAACTTGATTTTTCTGTTCGCCAAATCCCGTTTCATTTTTGCCGGCAGTCTTTTTGAACACTCGTCTATATCCCACGCGCAGTTTAAAACAAACGTCCCGCCGTCGTTTAAATCGTGAGTCATGTCGTATTTGTCTACATAAGACGGGTTATGGCACGCGACGTAATCAGCCTTTGAGATATAATAAGTCGAGCGTATGGGTTTATCGCCGAATCTCAAATGCGAAATCGTTATGCCGCTTGTTTTCTTTGAGTCGTACGCAAAATAACCCTGGACGTATTTATCAGTATGGTCTCCGATGATTTCGACCGCGCTATGGTTCGCGCCGACCGTTCCGTCTCCGCCGATTCCCCAGAATTTGCAAGACACGGTTCCCTGCGGAGTCGTGTCGGGATTCTCGCCTATGGGCAGAGAGTGATTCGTAACGTCGTCCGTTATGCCGATAGTAAACCCGCCTTTGGGAAACTCGTTTTTAAGATTTTCGTAAACCGCGATAATCTGCGCGGGCGTAGTATCTTTCGAACCGAGACCGTAACGTCCGCCGGCTACCGGAATATTTGCGAATTTCGAGCCGCTCAACGCGGTTACAACGTCCAGATACAACGGCTCGCCGGGGGAACCGGGCTCTTTCGTCCTGTCGAGAACCGCGATTTTCTTGACAGTTTCCGGAATCTCGTCTAATAACAAATTATTATTGAACGGTCTGTATAATCTGACTTTTATAAGCCCGACTTTTTCGCCTTTCGCGTTAAGATAATCTATAGTCTCTTCGATTGTGTCGCAGACCGAACCCATAGCGATTATAATTTTCTCGGCGTCCGGCGCGCCGTAATAATTAAACGGCTTGTAATTAGTCCCGACCCTTTTATTAACTTCGTCCATATAGTTTATAACTATGCCCGTGACTTCGTCGTAATATTTATTGCACGCTTCCCTCGCCTGGAAATATATATCGGGATTCTGCGCCGTTCCTCTCAAAACGGGATGTTCGGGATTAAGCGCCCTGTCTCTGAACGCCTGAATAGCGTCGAAATCCGTCATTTCCGCCAGTTCGTCATAATCCCACGCCTCTATTTTCTGGATTTCGTGGCTTGTCCTGAACCCGTCGAAAAACTGCACGAACGGCACTCTGCCCTTTATTGCCGAGAGATGCGTAACCGCTCCGAGGTCCATAACTTCCTGCGGATTCCCCGCGCACATCATAGCGAATCCCGTCGCGCGGCAGCCCATAACGTCCTGGTGGTCGCCGAATATAGACAGGGCGTGCGACGCGAGAGCCCTCGCCGAAACGTGTATAACCCCCGGGAGGAGCTCGCCCGCCATTTTATACATATTGGGTATCATGAGAAGTAAACCCTGCGAAGCGGTATAAGTCGTGGTCAAAGCTCCCGCGGCGAGCGAGCCGTGAACGACCGCGGCGGCTCCCGCTTCAGACTGCATTTCAATAATATTAACGGTCTGACCGAAAATATTTTTCAGTCCCTTAGCCGCCCACTCGTCCGTATATTCCGCCATAGTCGAAGAAGGGGTTATAGGATATATCCCCGCAACTTCGGTAAACGCATAGGACACATGGGCGGCGGCGGTGTTTCCGTCCATCATTTTCTTTTTTCTTGCCATTAACAAAAATCCTCCTGATATAACTTTAATATTTTTTTATAATTTACATTTTAGCATATTTTATAAACGAATGTAAAAATAAACTGTAAATATTTCGAATATTTATTAGACTTTTTTCAAGACCACCCCGTCAACACTCCGTGTTGCCACCCCTCCACGGAGGGGAATTTGCGACAGTTCCGGAGTTTTATTAATTCCCCTCCGTGGAGGGGTGGCAGGCGGCTTGTCCGCCTGACGGGGTGGTCTCGTTTTCCTTTGAACATGCCTTCTATATCATCTAATATTCAAATCTTTTACCCTGACTTCCGACTTCGGCATATTCACGTCGAACAGGGTGAATCTTCCGACGGGGGAAATCTCCCCGTAAATTTCGTCCGGATTTCTATCCGTATCTATATCTGATTCAAGATAAATATATAATTCTATTTTTGTATTCGCGTAATCTATTTTTATATTATCGAAAGCGTAAACGAAATATCTGTATCTCGCCGTTTCCCTGCCGAACGATTTTATATCAACGGCCCCGAATAAATCTTCCGAATCAGAATCATCGCCCGAAACTTTCAAAACAGCCCGAAACGGCGTACTTACGTTAAGATTCCCCCCGTCCAGACGGCTCGTCTTGAACCTAAGCGTAAGCTGGAGATTTTCAGCCCGCTCTATATAATATATATTGTCGGCAAACAGCGCGTCTCCTCCCGAGAACGGATTGCGTACGCTTATTTTATAAACCCCGAGACTTTCACCCAGTTCAATATAAGCATTCGCGACCGATTCGCTCCCGATAATATAATTTTTGAGTTCCCCCGGAGCTCTCATAGAGACCGTGCGGAAAATTACCGACCCCAGTATAATTACGCAGATTAAATATATAATCCACCTCATCACCGTTCCGGCAGTTATCCCTCTCTTTTTTTCTTCGCTGACCGAATTATTCATGCCGCAGTAATCCCTCCTTCCCGAGCGTTAAACCCCGTACGAAAAAACATAAGGCGGATTTTATATCCGCCCTTTTTTATTTTTTTATTTATTCGGCAGACGTTTCTTTTTTTACTTCTCCCGATTCTTCTTTCGCTTCTTTCTCTTTTGTTTCTTTTGCGTCTTTCACTTCTTTCGTTTCTTTTTCTTTCTCTTTTTTACCCGACCCCGCCTTGTCTTTTTTGCCTTTCAACTCATAGTTTACCAGTTCTATAATAGCCATCTCCGCGCCGTCTCCCCTCCGGGGTCCCAGCTTCAAGACTCTCGTGTAGCCGCCTTTCCTTTCCTCGAACGACGGGGCGATTTGGTCGAACAGTTTCTTCACCACGTCCTCTTTGGTTATATAACCCATCGCCGCGCGCTTCGCCGCGAGCGTATTCTTTTTGCCTATGGTTATCATTTTGTCCGCGACTCTCTGCAGCTCCTTCGCCCTGAAAAGAGTCGTCTCTATCCTTCCTTTATCTAAAAGCAGCGTAACCATTCCGCGCAGCATCGCGCGCCTCTGGTCCGTTCTCCTGCCTAACTTTCTGCCTGAGGGCATATCCTGTATTCCTCCTTCTATAATCTATAATTATATAATTATAACTACTCTTCCTCTTTCTTCAGTCCAAGTCCCAGATACTGGAGCTTGTGTATAACTTCCTCCAGAGATTTCTTGCCTAAATTCCTGACTTTTATCATGTCTTCTTCGGTTCTGTTGATTAAATCCTCGACCGTATCGATGCCCGCGCGTTTCAGACAGTTAAACGAACGCACGGACATGTCAAGCTCTTCAATGGTCATCTCAAGAACTTTCTCTTTTATATTCTCTTCCCGCTCAACCATGATTTCTGCTTTTTTGCCCTCGTCGGACAGTTCCACAAACAGATTGAGATGTTCATTGAGTATCTTGGCCGCGAGGGAGACCGCTTCTTTCGCCGATATGGTCCCGTTAGTCTTCAACTCCATAAGCAGCTTATCGTAATCCGTTATGTTCCCCACGCGCGTGTTCTCCACCGAATAATTCATCATCAATACGGGTGTAAAAATCGAGTCTACGTATATGACCCCGATAGCCGGGTTCGCGACGTCCGTCTTGTTTTTCTCGGCCGATACATATCCCCTGCCCCTGTCGAACGTCAGCTCCATATAGAGCCTCGCGCGTTCGCCGAGGGTCGCTATATGATGTTCGGGGTTCAGTATTTCCAGTTCGGCGTCCGTCTTGATAGCTCCCGCGGTGACGATTCCCTCTCCCTGAGCGTCTATCAAAACAGTTTTACTGCCCTCTCCGTTGAATCTGGCAGTTATTCCCTTTATATTCAGCACTATCTGCGTTACGTCTTCTTTCACATTAGGGATTGTGGATATCTCGTGCAAAACGCCGTCTATTTTAACCGAAGTCACCGCCACTCCCGGCAGCGACGACAGCAGGATTCTCCTCAGCGAGTTCCCGAGCGTCGTTCCGTATCCCCTTTCCAAGGGTTCAATCACGAAATTTCCGTGAGCGCCGTCTCTATCGAGATAGGACTGGGTAATAACGGGCTTTTCTATCATATTAATAATACACCCTCCTAATCAATTAACTAATAACTAATAACTAATAGTTAATAACTGAATCAATTTATTTACCGTCAGCTATTCACTATTCGCTATTCACTATTCACTATCAGAGTTATTCGCTATTTCGAGTACAGCTCGACTATGAGATGCTCTTTGAACGGGAAGTCCACGTCTTCTCTCGCCGGAACGGCGTTGATTCTTGCCGATACCTTGCTTCTGTCCGTATCGAGCCATTTGACCGTCTGCCTGTTGTCCAGGTTCGCAATCAAATCCTTTATCTTCTCCAGCGAACGGCTTCCGTCTTTCAGAGCGACGACGTCGTTAAGCCTCAGGGTCATCGACGGTATGTCGGCTCTCCTGCCGTTTACCGTGAAATGCCCGTGAGTGACGAGCTGCCTCGCTTCTTTTCTGCTTTCAGCCATACCCATTTTATAAACAATATTATCCAGGCGCAGTTCGAGCAGGACAAGAAGATTAACCCCCGCCATTCCCTCTTTTTTCTCCGCCCTTTTGAAAAGGTTCTTAAACTGGGTCTCGTGGAGTCCGTAAATTCTCTTCGCCTTCTGTTTTTCCCTGAGCTGATTTCCGTATTCCTTCGCTTTTTTCTGCGCCGCGCCGTGCTGACCGGGAGCGAGCGACTTATATCTCCTCACTACCGCGCACTTATCCGTATAGCACCTCTCGCCTTTTAAAAACAACTTCTCGCCCTCTCTGCGGCACTGCCTGCATACGGGGCCCGTGTATCTTGACATATTTTAAATTACAACCTCCAGTTTCAATAACTAATAACTAATAACTAATAACTAATAGTTAATAACTATATAATTACCAATCAGTATCTTGTCATTTTTTTATTTATTCACTATTCACTATTACTTATTCACTAAAAATTATATGCGTCTGCGTTTAGGCGGTCTGCATCCGTTATGGGGTATGGGCGTAACGTCCCTTATCATAGTCACTTCGAGACCCGCGGTCTGCAATGACCTGATTGCCGACTCTCTTCCCTGTCCCGGGCCTTTCACGTAAACGTCCACGATTTTCAGCCCGTGCTCCATAGCCTGCTTGGCCGCGGCCTCGGCGGCCTGCTGGGCCGCGAACGGCGTGGATTTCCTCGAGCCCTTAAAGCCCATCTCTCCGCCGGAAGCCCACGAAATCACGTTCCCTCCGACGTCGCTTATCGTCACTATAGTATTATTGAACGTCGAACGGATATGGGCCGTTCCCCTCTCTATATTCTTACGCTCGCGGCGCCTTGTTCTGACCGCCGCCTTTCTAGCCGTTTGTTTCGCCATTTTTCCTCCTTTTAACAATTAACAATCAATAATCATTAATTAATAATTATTATTTCTTCTTGTTCGCAATAGTTTTAGCCGGACCCTTACGAGTCCTCGCGTTAGTCCTGGTTCTCTGACCTCTTACGGGGAGTCCTTTCCTGTGCCTTATTCCCCTGTAGCAGCCTATTTCGACCATTCTCTTTATATCCATCGCGACGTTTCTTCTCAAATCTCCCTCGACCGTGTAGCCGTTGTCGATTAACTCCCTTATCTTCGCGACGTCGTCCTCCGATAAATCTTTAACCCTCGTATCGGGATTTATCCCCGTTTCGGAGAGAATCTTATTCGCGCTCGTTCTGCCTATGCCGAATATATAAGTCAGACCGATTTCAACGCGCTTCTCCCTCGGTATATCCACACCTGCAATACGCGCCATACTTTAATACTCCTTTCTTACTGTTTTATCATCATTTTCCGCAGTGTTTGCAAACTTTTATACTCGTCTCTCCCTCGACCTTCGTCCACATCAGCTTTACGCCCGTCCTCTTGCACGACGGGCACGTTCCCCTCCAGTTCGGGGTAGACTTAATCGCCCCGCCTCGTTTCGTTTTCGTTGCCATAAAAATACCATTCTCCTTTTCCGCTTATTTACTTAAGGATTCGACCCGCCTCGCGAGCCCTGTCTCTGTTTGTGCTTCGGGTTCTCGCAGATTACCATTACCCTGCTGTTCCTTTTTATTATTTTGCATTTCTCGCATATCGGTTTAACCGACGGTCTCACTTTCATTTTTTATTACCCTCGCTTTCTGACTTATTTTGCTCTCCATGTTATTCTGCCTTTTTCCAAATCATAGACCGAAACCTCGACCGTGACTTTATCCCCGGGCAGAATCCTTATATAATTCATCCTCAGCTTACCCGATATATGAGCCGTAACTACGTGCTCGTTCGGAAGCTTCACTTTAAAAACGGCGTTGGGCAACGCCTCTGTCACGACGCCTTCAAACTCTATAACATCTTCTTTCGGCAGAACAACTCCCCCTTTTTATAACTAATAATTATTTTTTTGCTCTTCGCTTAATATTTTTCTGATAACGGAATTTGTAAACTTACCGTTTTTCAGATTTTTCAGATTTAGACTTCCGGCGAAATCTTCCCCGGCGGCTTTTAAAAGTTCCGTGTGCTTGATTTTCTTCTTTTTGGGAAAATCGGCCTTTCTCGATTTGCCGTCGGCAATCAAAACGTGATTTTCGTCGAAAATCCCGACGACGATAAAAACCTTTCCGGAGTCCCTGCCCGCCGTCGCCGCTACTATATCGCCGGCGCTTAACATAAATTCCAAGCCTCCCAATCTCATCTATACAGTCTCTACTCCGCGACCGTCAGTATCTCGCAGCCGTTTTTCTTGATTAAGACAGTATTCTCGTAATGGGCCGACAAACTGCCGTCGACCGTTTTCACCGTCCATTTATCGTCGTGGACTTTGACCTCTTTGCCTCCCGCGTTCACCATAGGTTCGACCGCGATTACCATGTTCGCGCCGAGTCTCGTACCTTTGCCCTTACCCGGCTCGACGTAATGGGGTATATCCGGCTTTTCGTGCAGTTTCCTGCCCACCGCGTGACCTATATATTCCCTCACTATCGAAAACCCGTTCGACTCGACGCATTTCTGGACGGCTTCGCCTATATCGCCTATTCTGTTTCCCGCGGACGCCATTTTTATCCCCTCGAAAAAACTCCGTTTCGCCGTCTCTATAAGCTTCTTGATTTCCGGGTCCATATTTTCAGGGTCTCCGCAGTAGAACGTGTTCGCGCAGTCTCCGTGATAACCGTTGAACTTCGCTCCGACGTCGATTTTTACTATATCCCCTTCTTTTATTATCCTGTCTTCTCTCGGTATCCCGTGTATAACTTCGTCGTTGACGCTTATGCACGCGTTCGCCGGAAAATTATTATATCCGAAAAACGACGGCGCAGCTCCGCGGCTCGTTATATATTTTTTTATATGGGAATCAAGCTTTTTCGTCGACACTCCGGGAACTATAATCTCTCCCGCGGTCTTTAACGCTCCGGCGGCGATTTTCGCCGCTCTCCGCATGATTTCTATTTCCCTCTCCGATTTTATACTTATCATAATATATTATACTACTTCTTCGCGGACGCGATAAACTCTTCGAGAGTTTCCATCGTCAGTCTCGTAGTTTCGGAGAGTTCGTCCTGTCCCTCGACCGTTTTGAGAACGCCTTTTTTACTATAGAAATCTTTCACGGGCATCGTCTGGCTGTGATAAATCTTGAGCCTGTCCAAAACGACCTCCGGTTTATCGTCGTTCCTGATAATCAGTCTGCTTTCGCACCTGCCGCATATATCACCCCTGTGCGACGGCCTATGCCTGAGATGATACGTCGCGCCGCACGACGGGCACATTCTTCTGCCGCCCATTCTCTCGGTTATCTTCCCGTCCGAAACATATATGTCTATAACCAAATCGATTCTTACTCCGGCTTCGTCAATATATTCCGCCTGCGCCATAGTACGGGGAAACCCGTCGAGAATAAATCCGGCTTCGCAGTCCGGCTTCGCGATTCTCTCTTTTATAACGCCTATGACGATTTCGTCGGGAACGAGTTCGCCCCTGTCCATATACTCTTTCGCTTTCAGCCCCGACTCCGTTCTTTCAGCCGCCGCTTCGCGCAGTATAGCTCCCGTCGATATTACGGGAATATTAAGTCTCTCCCTGATATTTTCAGCCTGGGTGCCTTTACCCGAACCGGGCGCGCCCAGTAAAATAATATTCATAAATCTTTCCCCGCATTTATTCACTTATATTTATTTTCGTAGGGGCGGCCATTGGCCGTCCGTCTGAAAAACTTCAAAATCACGCTGATTTTGCGGACGCGCAATGCGCGCCGCGGATTTCATCCTGTCATCGGCGGCATACTGCGGACGCGCAATGCGCGCCCCTACAGGCAGCCTATTCTAAAAACCCTTTGTAATGCCTCATGGTCATTTGGGCCTCGATTTCCCTCGTCGTTTCCAGAGCGACCCCAACGACGATTAACAGCGACGACCCTCCGAACGCAATCGCGCCGAAAGTTCCCAGATTAAACGCCGAAGATACCGCGTTTACTATCAACGGGAAAACCGCTACCGCTCCCAAAAACAATCCGCCGATTAACACTATTTTATTTAAGATTTTCGTTATATAAGCCGTCGTCGGTTTGCCCGGTCTTATACCCGGGATAAATCCGCCGTTTTTCATTAAGTTATTCGAAACTTCAAGAGGATTGAACGAAATCGCTATATAAAAATATGAGAACGCTATGATAAAAGCGAACGTCAGGACTATATACAGCGGACTCGTCGTGCTGAAAAGATTCCACAAAACCCTCGTAAATCCTCCCGTCGGACTCTGTCCTCCGGACGTAAAGCTTATTACCGTTATCGGTATAGACACCATCGACGACGCGAAAATAATCGGCATAACCCCGGACATATTTACTTTCATAGGCAGATAAGTGCTCTGCCCTCCGTACATTTTACGTCCGACCACTCTCTTCGAATACTGCACCGAAAGTCTTCTCTCCGCGTTCGACATGAACACTACGAAAGCGACTATAACCAAAGCCACGGACAATATAACCAAACCCGTCAAAATCTCAAACGCTACGGCTCCCGCCACGTTTCCCGTCACGTTTCCGCTCGTTATAGGATATATTATATTGCTGATTTGCCCGAATACTCCGCTCGGGAGTCTCGAAACTATATTCGCGAATAATATTATAGAAATCCCGTTGCCTATGCCGCTTTCGTTTATTTTTTCACCCAGCCACATAATCAGCGACGTTCCCGCGCTGTAACAAGTCACTATAACTATTCCCGCGAACCAATGTCTGTTCGTCAGGACTCCGCCGTTAGCGAGAGTCACATAATATCCGTATCCCGTGATTACTCCCAGAACGACAGTCAGATATCTCGTTATCTGCGTGATTTTCTTCCTGCCGTCTTCTCCGCTTTTCTGGAGTTTTTCAAGCGCGGGGATAGCGATTGTCAAAAGCTGCATAACAATCGACGACGTAATATACGGCCCGATACCCAGAGCGAACAGAGTCGCCTGCGAGAAAGCGTTCCCCGACAGAATATTCAGATAGCCGAATATCGTGTCTCCCGCCTCTGAAAACAGCGTACTCATCGCAACCGGGTCGATAAACGGCACCGGAATCGCCGTTCCCAGCCTGTACAGAATAACGACTATCAGAGTAAATATCAGCTTCGACCTGAGTTCCGGTATTTTAAAGGCGTTCCTGAACGTTGCGAACATTCCCGACATATCAGACCACCTCCGCCTTTCCGCCGACGGCTTCTATTTTATCCTTCGCGTTTCCCGAGAAAACGTCGGCCCGTATTATTAACTTCTTCGTCAATTCCCCGGAAGCCAGAATCTTCACGCCGTCGAGTCTCTTTTTTATTACGCGCAACTCGAGCAGCTTGTCAACCGTAACTTCGTCTCCGTCGTTAAACTTCGCTTCGAGCGTTTTAAGATTCACTATGGCGTATTCTTTTTTAAACAGAAAATTCTTGAACCCGCGTTTAGGCAGTCTCCGGTACAACGGGAGCTGTCCTCCCTCGAATCCGGGTCTCACACCTCCGCCCGCTCTTGCGTTCTGCCCTTTATGACCCTTTCCGGCCGTTTTTCCGTTGCCGGAACCGATTCCTCTGCCCTTTCTGAATCTGCTTTTGACAGAACCGGGCGCGGGCGATAATTCATGGAGCTTCATTTTTTTCCTCCTTTTCGATTTTTCTATAGTATCGTTAGTTCAGCTATTTCCCCACCTGTACCAGGTGTGAAATAACCCTTATTTTCCCGTCTAAAACAGGACCTTCTTCGTGGGACGAGACGTCCCCGATTTTTCGCAGTCCCAGCGAAGCGGCCGTTTTTATTTGCTTATCGCTTCTGCCAATGAGACTCTTCACAAGCTTTATATTAATCTTCGGCATAACTAAACTCCTTATTTATACTGCTTTATATATCCGAGACGGCTTTTCCTCTCGTTTTCGCGACTTCCTCAGCCGTCCGCAAAGCTCTCAAACCCTCGAAAGTAGCCTTTACTACATTCGTCGGGTTATTCGACCTCAGGCATTTCGTCCTTATGTCTCTTATCCCCGCCATATCGAGAACGGCTCTGACCGCTCCGCCCGCGATAACCCCGGTTCCCTCGGCCGCGGGTTTAAGCAGAACCCTGCCCGCTCCGAACTCCCCGACTATTTCGTGGGGTATAGTCGTGCCTTTAACAGAAATTTTTATTACGTTTTTTCTCGCGTCTTCAATCGCTTTTCTGATTGCGTCGGGAATTTCAGCCGCTTTGCCCAGACCGTATCCGACGTGACCGTTTTCGTCGCCGACGACCATCAGAGCCGTAAAACGTCTTATACGGCCGCCTTTGACTGTTTTTGACACGCTTTTCGTCGCAACCAGACGCTCTTTTATATCAAGCGCGGCGACGTCTATTTTCTCTGCCATGTTTACTCCCTTTCATATATATTTTGTATCGTTTTTCTCTCTCTGTTTTTATCGTTTTTCTTTGCTTACTTTCTTTTTTCGCAAAAAGAAAGTAAGACTAAAACTCCAGACCGCCTTCGCGCGCGCCTTCGGCGAGTTCTTTAACCCTGCCGTGGTACTGATAGCCGCCCCTGTCGAAAACCACCGTTTTTATCCCCGACTTAACGGCTTTCGCCGCGACTGCCACCCCGACTTTCTTAGCGCTTTCTTTTTTTGTTTTCCCCGCCTCGAAATCTTTTTCGAGCGAGGACGCCGAAACGAGAGTCCTGCCGCTTACGTCGTCTATAATCTGCGCGTATATATTAGTGTTCGACCGGAACACGCACAAACGGGGATTCTCGGGCGTTCCCGAAAGCTTGTTCCTTATTCTCGCATGGCGTTTTTTCCTTGCGTCGTTAGAAGAAATCTTATTAATCATAATATCCGTTTCATCCTTTTTTCAGTTTTTCAGTTACATTGCGTACACGCAAACCACGTGTCCGTCTTTATTTATTTAACTATTTCTTGCCCGCTTTACCGGCTTTGCGCCTTATTCTCTCGCCCGCGTACTTAATCCCGTGACCCAGATACGGCTCGGGCAGCCTGAACTCCCTGATTTCCGCGGCGACCTGACCCACTCTCTGCTTATCCGCTCCGGATATTATCACCTGAGTCGGAGACGGTACGTCGATAGTTATGCCCTCTTCTTCGTTCACGGTCACGGGGTGAGAATACCCTATGTTGAACACGACGCTCTTGCCCTGTTTCTGCGCTCTCCAGCCCACGCCGTTTATATCCAGCGTCTTCGCGTAGCCGTCGGTCACCCCGACGACCATATTGTTTATCAGAGACCTCGTCAGTCCGTGCAGAGCCTTATGCTGCTTCTCTTCACTCGGACGGCTCACCAAAATCTTCCCGTCCTCGACTTTCACGGTCATATCTTTATGCATAACCTGATTCAGCGTACCCTTCGGACCTTTCACCGTTACGCTGCTGCCGCCATCATTCCGGTCTATATCGACCGTCACGCCCATTGGTATTACCACGGGCATCCTTCCGATTCTCGACATATTTATTCCTCCAAACTTTTCTAATTTACACTACCAGACAAACGCGAGGATTTCTCCGCCGACGTTTTCTTTCTTCGCGTTCTTACCCGTCATAATCCCTTTGGACGTCGAAACTATGGCAATCCCGAGACCTCTTAGAACCGACGGCATTTCCTCGCACGTCGAATATTTCCTCAGTCCGGGCTTGGACACCCTGCGTATCCCCTGAATCGTCCTCTGCTTGCCCGGTCCGTACTTCAAAGTGATTCTGATAATTCCCTGTTTGCCGTCTTCTATAATCTGATAACTTTTTATATATCCCTCGTCAACCAAAATATCGGCGATTGATTTCTTGATTTTGGAGGCGGGGACGTCCACCGATTCATGCTTTGCGCCGTTCGCGTTCCTTATGCGGGTAAGCATATCCGCGATTGCGTCTGTTATCTGCATTTAACTTTCCTCCTTGATTGATTAGTATTTATTCTACCAGCTTGCCTTTCTTACCCCGGGTATGTGACCTTTGTACGCAAGCTCTCTGAAGCAAATCCGGCACACTCCGTATTTTCTCAGATAGGCGTGGGGCCGTCCGCAGATATTGCACCGGTTATATTCCCGGGTCGAAAACTTCTGCGGTCTCTGCTGTTTTAAAATCATCGATTTCTTTGCCAAGCCAACTCCTCCTGTTCTAAATATTACTATAAAATTATTCTCTCGCGAACGGCGCGCCCAGCAAAGTCAGAAGTTCCCTCGCCTGTTCGTCCGTTTTCGCAGTCGTGACTATAACGATATCCATTCCCCTGATTTTGTCGATTTTGTCGTATTCTATTTCGGGGAAAATCAACTGCTCTTTTATTCCCAGAGCGTAATTTCCCCTGCCGTCGAAGGCGTTCGGGTTCACGCCCTTGAAGTCTCTCACCCTCGGAAGGGCGAGATTAAACAGCCTGTCGAGAAACTCGTACATTCTGTCGCCCCGGAGAGTCACCTTAACCCCGACTTTCGTTCCCGCGCGGAGCTTGAAGTTAGCGACCGATTTCTTCGCCGTCGTCGAGACGGCCTTCTGCCCGCTTATAACGCCCAAATCGTCCGTCACCGAATCTATAATCTTCGGATTGTCCTTGGCGTCGCCGCAGCCGACGTTTATTATAACTTTCTCGAGCCTGGGAATCTGCATGACCGATTTGTAGCTGAACTTCTTCATCAGCTCCGGCGCGGCAGAAGTCTCAAACTGCTCTTTAAGTCTTGAAGCCATATTTTTTTACTCCTTTCTCTGCAATTCTTATAACTCTTCCTTGCATTTCGCGCATATTCTAACGCTTTTCTTATCTCCGTCTCTCTTGTTCTGTACCCTTACTCCCTTGCCGCATCTCGAACAGTACGGCATGACTTTACAGGCGTACAACGCCGACGGAGCCTTTATTATTCCCCCGGGCTGCCCCTGACGGCGGGGCTTGACGTGCTTCGACACGATATTTACGCCGTCCACGATTACTTTACCCTCTCTGGGCGAAACCGCGATTACTTTTCCCCTCTTGCCCTTATCGTCTCCCGAAACGACTATGACTTCGTCGTCCGTCTTGATATGGACGCTGGAACGGCTCTTATCAACGCTCTTGTATAATCCCATTTTAAACTTACCTCCCGCCTTACAATACTTCCGGAGCGAGAGACAAAATCTTAACGTAATCTTTTTCTCTCAGCTCTCTCGCCACAGGACCGAAAATACGGGTTCCCCTGGGGTTTTTGTCTTCTTTTATAATCACCGCGGCGTTCTCGTCGAACCTGATATCCGAGCCGTCCGCTCTTCTTAACCCGCTGACGCTCCTGACGATTACCGCTCTGACCACTTCGCCTTTTTTCACGACCCCTCCGGGCGTGGCTTTCTTCACCGAGGCGACCACGACGTCGCCTATATTGGCGTATCTCCTGCGCGTCCCCCCGAGAACTCTTATGCACATCAGCTCTTTGGCTCCCGTGTTATCGGCGACTTTCATAAAGGACTGCTGCTGTATCATCCGATTTTCCTCCCTATTTACTTGACTTTTTCGAGTATTTTAACGAGCCTGAAGCGTTTGTCCCTGGACAGCGGTCTCGTCTCCATTATCAAAACCTTATCGCCGGCGTCGCACTCGTTGTTCTCGTCGTGCGCCTTGAACTTAATCGAACGCTTCATGATTTTGCCGTATTTCGCGTGCTTCACGCTCTCTTGTATCTTAACGACTATCGTCTTGTCCATCTTATTGCTCACGACTATGCCGGTTCTCTCTTTTCTTAAATTTCTCTCTGTAACTTTATCCATCAGATAACGCAACTCCTTTCGCTGTATTTCTTTGTTCGGTTATTTCTCTCTCCCTGAGGATAGTCATCGACCTCGCGATATCTTTTTTAACGTGGTTCAGTCTCGTCGGATTGTCAAGCTGATTTATCGCGTGCTGAAACCGGAGATTAAAAAGTTCTTCTTTAAGTTCTTTTATTTTCTTCTGGATTTCTTCCCTGCCGAGTTCTCTTATTTCTGACGCTTTCATAATAAAATTTAATCTCCTCTCTTAAATTTTCGCCGCTTTCTCTTCTCTCGCCTGTTTCGCGGCCGCTTTTTCTTCGGCTTTCTTCGCCTGCATTTCCTCGATGATTTTCTTCGTGACGAACTTGCACCTCACGGGCAGCTTATGCATCGCCAGACGCATCGCCTCCCTCGCCTGCTCTTCGCTCACCCCGTCCATCTCGAACATGATTCTCCCCGGTTTCACGACCGCTACCCAGTATTCGGGAGAGCCTTTGCCCGAGCCCATTCTGGTTTCCGCGGGTTTTTCAGTCACCGGCTTATCCGGGAATATCTTAATCCAGACGTTTCCGCCCCTTCTGATAAAGCGCGTCATAGATATACGCGCGGCCTCTATTTGGTTGCTCTTTATCCAGCAGGGCTCCATCGCCATCAGCCCGAAGTCTCCGTAAGCCAAAGTGTTTCCTCTCGCCGCCTTGCCTTTCATTCTGCCCCTGTGGACTCTCCTGTACTTAACTCTCTTAGGCATTAACATCGTTATTACCTCCCGTTTCCGTTACGACGCTCTCTTCCGTTTCAGCGGGTTTTTGACGCTGAACCCTCTGCGAGCCCATAATTCTGTTACCGTAATTACTCGGCGGCGCGGGAGGACCGTCTTTGTTGAATCTTCCTCTGCCGTCTCCTCTTCCTCCGCCTCCTCCGTAAGGTCTTCCTCCTCCGCCGTCTCTGTTATCCCTCGGCTGATACGGTCTGTCGCTTCTGCCTTCGCCTCTGCCCGGACCGCCTCTCCTGTCGCCGTCTCTGTCTCCCCTGTCCGGACGTCTGTCTCTTCTTCCCCTGTCGGGTCTGTCGCTTCTCTCGCTCCTCTCGCCGTCGGCTCTGTTCTCGTCGCGTCTTACTTTCGTGAGAACCTCGCCCTTATATATCCAGACTTTTATGCCTATCAGACCCATTTTAGTCTTCGCGGCGTGCTGCCCGTAGTCTATATCCGCCCTAATCGTCTGCAGCGGAATCGTACCCTCGTGATAATGCTCCGTCCTCGCTATATCCGCTCCGCCCAAAAGTCCCGAAACGGCTACTTTTATCCCCTTCGCGCCAAGCTTCATAGTTCCCGCTATCGCCTGCTTCATCGCCCTTCTGAACGATATTCTCCTCTCGAGCTGTTCGGCGATTTTCTCGGCCACGAGCTGCGCGTTCAAATCCGGCGATTTCACTTCGACTATATTCACCGACGCCGGTTTGCCGAGTATTCTCTCTATTTCCGGACGCAGCTTGTCGATTTCGCTGCCGTTCTTGCCTATCACTCTTCCGGGTCTCGCGCAGTGTATTATAACTCTCGCTCTCTGATTGTCTCTCTCGATTTCTATTTTAGGTATCCCCGCGTCGTAAAGCTGCTTTTTCAGGAACTTCCTGAGATTATAGTCCGAAACGAGAGCCTTGCCGAAATCGGCGTCTTTCACGAACCATCTGGAATCCCAATTCTTTATTACGCCCACGCGCAGCCCGTGCGGATTAACTTTCTGACCCATCTAATCCAATTCTCCTCCTTTGGTTTTTTGTTTTGGCATATATTTTTTTCACTCCGCCTTTTCTTTTACGGCGATAGTTATATGCGACATTCTTTTATTTATCCGAAACGCCCTTCCCTGAGCTCTCGGCATCACCCTTTTCATAATCGGTCCCGGACACACGAAGCATTCGCTCACGTAGAGTCTCGACGGGTCCATCCTGTGGTTGTTCTCGGCGTTCGCCACCGCCGAATTAAGCAGCTTAAATAGATATTCCGACGCGCTCTTCGGCGTGGTCTTTAATATTCCCGCCGCTCTGCCGACGTCTTTTCCCCTGATTAAATCGAGGACTATCTTAACTTTACGCGGCGAAATGCGCGCGTATTTGAGATGCGCTCTCGCGTCTCTTATATCTGTACCTGTTCCCGGCGTCATTTTTATTCTTCTCCTCTCTTTTTGCAGTTTGCAATCTGTATCTATAAATTTTATTTAGACGTGTTGGACGTTTTCGAACCCGAATGTCCCCTGAATATTCTCGTCGGCGAAAACTCGCCGAGCTTGTGCCCGACCATATCCTCGGTCACATAGACGGGAACGTGCTTTCTTCCGTCGTAGACCGCGATTGTGTGACCGACGAATTCGGGGAATATCGTCGAAGCTCTCGACCACGTCTTTATGAGTTTCTTTTCGTTCTTTTCGTTCATCGCCTCTATTCTCTTATAGAGTTTCGTTTCGACAAAAGGCCCTTTTTTAACGCTTCTGCTCACTTTCGATTTCTTCTCCTCTCCAAATAAAATATTTTGCAGTTATTAATTATTTATCGTACCTGCGTTTCACTATCAGCTTATCCGTTCTCGCCTTTTTATTCCTCGTCTTGAGTCCGAGCGCGGGCTTACCCCACGGGGTCAAAGGTCCGGGATGCCCTATCGGGGATTTGCCTTCGCCTCCGCCGTGCGGGTGGTCTACCGGGTTCATGACCGAACCCCTGACCGTCGGGCGTATGCCTTTGTGCCTCGTCTTTCCCGCTTTGCCCACTCTGACGTTCTCATGCTCTATATTACCGACCTGCCCGATTGTCGCCTTGCAGTCGATTTTAACGATTCTGACCTCGCCCGACGGCAGCCTGACCTGCGCGTTGACTGCGTCCTTCGCCATAAGCTGCGCGGACGAACCCGCCGAACGTACGAGCTGCGCGCCTTTACCGGGGGTAAGTTCTATGTTGTTTATAACGGTACCCAACGGTATATTTTTTATGGGGAGCGTGTTGCCGGGTTTTATATCGGCCGCCTCGCCCGATTCTACGACGTCCCCGACCTTTAAGCCGTGAGGCGCGACTATATAACTCTTTTTGCCGTCCTGATTCTCCAGAAGAGCTATATACGCCGTCCTGTTGGGGTCGTACTCGACCGCCGTCACTTTCGCCGGTCCGGAGTTCGTACGCTTGAAATCTATAATCCTGTACTTTCTTTTGTTTCCGCCGCCCCTGTGGCGTACGGTGATTCTGCCCGTGTTATTCCTGCCGGCGTTCTTTTTGAGGATTCTAATCAGACTCTTTTCGGGGGTTTTCTTCGTGATTTCCGCGAAGTCCGGAACGCTCATATTACGCCTGCCCGCAGTCATGGGCTTATATTTAATCGTAGGCATTTCAATATCTCTCCTTTAAAATAAACTAAAACATACCGTCGAAGAACGCGATTGTCTCAGAGTCCGGGTCAAGCGTGACTATCGCTTTTTTCCAGTCCGGGGTCATACCCTGCTTTCTCGAGCCGAGCCTTCTTTTCTTTCCGGGCATATTCGCCGTGTTCACCGCTTTTACTTTAACTTTGAAAACTTCCTCGACGGCGTATTTGATTTCCGTCTTCGAAGCGTTCTTCATCACCTTAAAAACGTATCTCTTGTCTTTCGCCATATCCATGCTGCGTTCCGTTATTACGGGTCTCACTATAATATCATGAGCGGTTTTCATTATGCGTAAACCTCCTCGATTTTATCTATCGCGCCCGACGAGACTATAAAACTGTCGCAGTTCAGTATATCGTAAACGTTCAAATTGTCCGCAACCGCCGTTTTAACTCCCGGTATATTCGCCGCGCTTTTGATTAGTTTCCGGTTATGCTCCTCGACCACTATCATCGCTTTTTTCTTCGAACCGAGCGCGTTCAGCATTTTGATAACCGGTTTCGTTTTAAATTCGTCGAAACTAATACTGTCCACGACGACCAATTCGCCGCCCCTGACTTTCGAAGTGAGCGCGCTTTTGAGAGCGGCTCTCCTCGCTTTTTTATTGACGGAAACCCTGTAGTTTCTCGGCTTCGGTCCGAAAGCCACGCCTCCGTGAGTCCACTGCGGACTTCTCGTCGAACCCTGTCTCGCCCTGCCCGTGCCTTTCTGCCGCCACGGCTTTCTTCCGCCGCCGCGAACTTCCGCGCGCGTCAGCGTAGAGTGGGTACCGACCCTCTGATTCAATAAATACGCCCTGACGGCGCCGTGCAGAAGGGCTTCGTTGACTTTCGCGTCGAATATATCCCCGTTCAGCTCTCTCTCTCCCGCGCCTCCGCCGGACATATCATACAACTTTACTTTTACATTCGGCATTATTTTATTCTTCCCCTTTCAAAAATTTCAAACTATTTCAAAAATCAAAAACCCTAACTCTTGACCGCGCTTCTTATAAACACCACCGCGCCTTTCGGTCCGGGCACCGCGCCTTTCACGGCTATGAGATTCTGCCCCTCGTCTATTTTTATAACCTCGAGATTTAAAACCGTGACTTTCTCGTGTCCGTACTGACCGGGCATCTTCTTGTTCTTCATGATTCTGGACGGGTCGCTGTTCGCCCCGAGAGAACCCACGTGCCTGTGCACCGGACCTCCGCCGTGGCTCTTCTTCTGAATACCCAGCCCCCAGCGTTTAACTCCTCCGGAGAACCCGCGGCCCTTCGTCATTCCGGTCACGTCTACTTTCTCCCCGGCCTTGAAAGCCCCCGCCGATATTTCGTCGCCGACGTTCAACTCTCCGGCGTTTTTGAGCCTGAACTCTTTAAGATGTCTCTTGGGCGCGACCCCGGCTTTCGTGAAATGACCTCTCCTGGGTTTTGTTATTTTCTTCTCTCTTTTTTCAGTATAGCTCATAAACCCGAGCTGCACCGCTCTGTAGCCGTCGTTAATATCGGTCTTTTTCTGAACCACGTGACAGGGCCCCGCTTCTATAACCGTAACGGGAACGACGTTTCCGTTATCGGGGTTAAATATCTGAGTCATTCCGAGTTTTCTGCCTATAATGCCTTTTTCCACCGGCATTCTGCTCATATTTTGTTTCCTCCTTTAATACTTCTAATATCAAAATTACGCGTCCGCCGGATTTTATAACTTAACTTCGATTTCCACGCCCGCCGGCAGTTCCAGCTCCTGGAGAACCGATATCATTTTGGGCGTCGGCTTTATTATATCGATTAGTCTCTTATGGGTTCTGTTCTCGAATTGCTCCCTCGAATCTTTGTATTTGTGGACCGCCCTTAGAATAGTAACTATTTCTTTCTCCGTCGGCAGGGGAATCGGACCCGAAATCTCCGCTCCCTGAAGCCTTGCGAACTCCACTATTTTCTGCGCCGCCTGGTCGATTAGGGTGTGGTCGTACGATTTCAGTCTGATTCTGATTTTTTCTTTTGCCATTTAATTTTTGCCTCCTGTCTTGTTTATTGATTTTGTTTTTGATGTTAAGGCAGGTATCCTGATTGACAACTTATCCGCGCGTGTCTTGTTCCCGGATAAAAAATACGGACAGAGAACACTCTTTTATCCGGATTCTAATCTTTACAAGCCGCGCATATGTTTAATTATTTTTTCGACTATACAATCAACAACCGCCGCCCGATAATAACGGACATACTCCGCGGAAACTACCGTTTTTCCGTTGTAATCCGAAAAAACGCAACCTCCCGTTTCATCGCATAACCCCGCGGATATTTCAACAGAACAATCCGCAGACCTATGCAGTATACCAGATTTTTTAAACAATGTCAAGTATTTTTTTCAACTTTTTTAAAATTTTTTTTATTTTTATGCAAAACTGCAAATAAAACTGTAGGGCGCGCCGCCCTCGGCGCGCCGCGTATGGACTAAAGCCCTCTTTTTTAAAGAGGGTGGCAGTCGCGTAAGCGGCTGACGGGTGTTTTTGAAATTTGATGTTGCTACGGGGAGACGAAAACACCCGCCGTCTGCGGACGGCACCCTCTTTACGAAAGAGGGCTGGGAGCTTTGGAGTCTGCTAACCCAAAAATATTAAAAAAAAATTTCAAAAACAGTAAAATTGTTGTTGCAATTTCAATTTAGATGTGATATAATATGACGGTACAGTTGAAGTTTATTGATTAAGGGAGTGGTTTTCCACTCTCTTAAAATTTGTATACGGGAGTATTTTAATAGACTTCTTGCGAAATCACGTTACTATGTAGGGGCGGCCATTGGCCGTCCGTCTGAAAAACGTCTGCATTAATTTTGCGGACGCGCAATGCGCGCCCCTACAATTAGGATTTTAATTTCGCAAGAAGTCCAAATATAAACATCTATGAAGAAAAAACAAATCGAGAAGACTATCCGGGAGATTACGGCCGGAATAATAGAAAATCTGGGATATGAACTCTGGAACGTGGAATATTATCACGACGGGGCGGAACAGCTCCTTGAAATTACGATAGATTCGGCAGATTCGGGCATATCCCTTGACGACTGCGAAAAAGTAACCCGCGCGGTAATTCCCGCAATAGACGAAGCAGACCCGATAGAGTGCGCTTACTCTCTCGCGGTGTCCTCTCCCGGACTTAACCGGGAGTTAAAAAACGGCGCGCACTTAGACAAATATATAAATAAAGAAGTGACGGTGAAATTATTCGCGAAAAACGATTCGATTAAAACCGGGGAGAAATCTTTTAACGCGGTTCTGAAAGAATTTTCGAGGGAAAGCTTTAGCTTTGAGATAATCCCCGGGAATACGCCGGTTACTATTATAAAAAAAGAAATAGCCCGCATATGCGCATACGATAAAATAAATATTTGATTTTTTAGATTGCAGGAGGATACTATCAAAAAATGAACGTCGAATTTTTCGCGGCGCTTGACGCCCTTCAGACAGAAACAGGAATACCGAAAGAATATATGGTCGAAAAAATAGAAACCGCGCTTATTACCGCTTTCCGGAGAGACGTTAACAACGCGAACGTGAAAGTCTTTCTCGACGAGAACAAGAAAGAGATGAAAGTCTTTCAGCTTAAAGACGTGGTCGAAACCGTCGAGAACCCGGACTTGCAAATAGATTTGGAAAGCGCGAGGAAAATCAGGCGCAGATACGATATAGGCTCGGTCGCGGAAATCGAGTTCAAACCCAAAAATTTCGGGAGGATTTCGGCGCAGACCGCAAAGCAGGTCATAATCCAGGGAATAAGAGAAGCCGAGAGAGGGATTTTACTGAAAGAATACGAGAGTAAAAAAGAAGAGTTGATATCGGCGAACGTATATAAAATAGACCCTCCGACCGGAAACGCCATACTTGACATAGGCAAGGGCGAAGCCGTCCTGACGAAATCGGAGCAGATACCGGGAGAAGTGATAAGGGAAGGCGAACGCATAAGGGTTTACGTCATAGAAGTCAAGAACCAGCACAGAGGGCCGCTAATCACCCTGTCGAGACGGCACTCGGGTATGGTGAGGAGGCTTTTCGAGCTTGAAGTTCCGGAGATAAGCGACGGGACGGTTATAATAAACGCAATCGCGAGAGAGCCGGGTTCAAGGACGAAAATCGCGGTGAGTTCGACGAACCCGGACGTCGACCCGATAGGCTCGTGCATAGGCTCCAAAGGCGGCAGGATAAACGCGGTCGTAAGCGAACTCGGGGAAGAGAAAATCGATATAATAAAATATTCCGAAGACCCGGTCGAGTATATAAAGTCGGCGCTTTCGCCCGCTAACGCCATCGAAGTCGACGTGAACGAAGAGGAGAGGAGCTGCAGGGTGACGGTCGAGCCGTCGCAGCTATCCCTCGCCATAGGCAAAGAGGGGCAGAACGCGAGACTCGCGGCGAAGCTCACGGGGTATAAAATCGACATAAAGACTTCGGCGGCGGTGTAAGAGGCATTGCGCATTATTTTAGGAGGGAAATCAGATGCAGGCATATGAAGCATATTATAACAAAGGGTTGTTTGTGCCGCTGGGCATAGGTAAGCTGCCGGAGGGAACGCGGGCAATCGTAACGATTCTTAATGAAGTACCGCGGGATATACAATCGAGGCTCAGAGAATTTGACTCCCTTGTGAATGAGATACGAGCCGCGTCCGACGACGAAATGCCGGAAATTGAGCGGATTAAGTTTCGCGGGGCGGATATATGATTTACGCTCTTGACACAAATATAATATCATATTTTATTCAGGATAACCCTCGTATAATATCACGATTCCGGTCGGCGTTAGCGGCAGGACATTCAATTATAATCCCGCCGCCGGCATATTATGAAATACGGAGAGGTTTCAGACATAAAAGCGCGCCGCGAAAAGAACAGTCATTTTTACGGATGTGTAATATATACTCTGTAGGAGAAATGAATCTGGCTGTCTGGGAACAAGCCGCCGATATATACGGCCGCGCCCGTAAAGCGGGCAGTCCTGTCGAGGATACGGATATTCTGATTGCCGCGTTTTGTATCGTGAACGGTTACACTCTCGTAACGAACAACCTGAAGCATTTTAACGGCATAGGTGATTTGCGTCTTA
>WRMA01000016.1 GCA_009777355.1 Oscillospiraceae bacterium
TGCACATTTATCAGGTTAGTACATTCACCAAACACCATACCTGCAACGTAGGTCACCCCTGGCATATTAGCGCTTTCAAGCTTGCCACAGCCATAAAACGCCCAACTCCCAACACTTGTTACCTCACCCGCTATGTTGACGGTTTTTATATTGTCGCGATAAGAAAACCATGGTACATTGTTTCCACCCCATTCGAACTCCCATATAACCCCTGTTCCTGTAATATCCATGACACCTGTGTCTAAATCAAGCGTCCACCATACATCATCGCCGCACTGACCCTTGCTGTTGTCTACCCATTGAGCGTAGAGAGATATATACGACTCGCCCGGATATGGAACTATAGCGCCAGGCATATATTTCGTTCCGCTGCCGTCATGCATCGTGTTCCAGCTGTCGAATTTTTTACCTGCGGGCGGGATTATGCGCATCGAACCCTCTTGAATTGCTTCGTGTGAGCGTATCTCAATTTCAGATACGCCTTCATTCACGCCCGGACCTGTTGAGCCACCAGTATCAGAAGCAACCCAACCGTCACCATAATTATACTCAAACGTACCGCCATTTCCCATATACATGACTGCCCATTCCCAATTAAATGTTACTGTCAAATTACTTTCAGGCATTTTGAAATAATGACCGCCGCTATTGTCGTCGATGTTGTACCAATCGGGCCAAACAATGGCGGGGGATATATAAATATTGTAATAATATCCCATTTTAGTAATAACATTATATGGTATTTCAATCCTGTCTCCGGCTGCAGCCGACGTTGGCAAATCGAAATTGACTGGAACTGTTCCGCCGTTATATTCCCATGTTATTATGTAGTCTGCCGCTTCAACTAATAAACTACCCCCCCCCCGGAACGAATGTTCCGATTGTCAGCGCCAGTACGAGCAGAAACGACGCGAGTTTCCGCAGTTTTGTTTTGGTTTTCATAATCATTTTCTCCTTTTTTTGTATGTATGTTTTTATAAATTTTTTTTGATAATTGTATTGACATTGTTATATTTATGGTGTATAATAATATTCAGTGAACGGCAAACCCGTCTGCATAACGGTGTTTTGACGGTTCGTCTCAAATTTGTTTAATAGTGTTAAAATTAGCCGTCTTCATTTGAGAGTTTGGACGGCTAATTTACGTCTATCTGCAAGAAATATACTAATAACAAGATTGTTATCCAAAATATTACAGATTTCAGTAATTTCTTTTTCAAGCGCCTCACCCCCTTTCGGGAACGAGACGAACCGCCCTGCCGTTCGCTGAGTATTGTTATACTCGGCTTGTTTTTATTATATCATGAAAATATGTTTATGTCAAATATAATTTTATAATAAATATGGCGTTCGCTTAAAAAATAATTTGCGTAGAATTTGCCTCGTAGGGAACGGATTTATCCGTTCCGCCCACTCTATAATAAATATTATTTGTTTAGTCGGAACGCATAAATGCGTTCCCTACACACGAAATACCATAATAAATGGTAAAAGTTGCGCGCATTATTTTTTAAGCTAACGCCATATATAATAAATCATAAGTAATTCTTATAATAATAATAATAAATGTGTATTTGACATTTGCTATTATATATTATATACTTGATTACGGTACTCGCGCGGCATACGCGCGAATAATTAAACCGGAGGTAATTAGTTTATGAAAAATACGCGGACTGTGGGTACGGTAATCAGGGGAATCAGAACGCCTATTATAAGAGAGGGAGACAATCTGGGGGATATTATAACCCGGAGCGTTCTTTCGTGCGCGGCGGACGAGGGTTTTAATTTCGGAGACAGGGATATTGTCGGGGTAACCGAAGCCGTCGTCGCGAGAGCGCAGGGGAACTACGTATCGGTCGAGGATATAGCCGCCGATATAAAAGCAAAGTTCGGCGGGGGTCAAAAAAATCTTGAGCTCGGCGTCGTTTTTCCCATATTGAGCAGAAACAGATTCGCCGTATGTTTGAAAGGCGTCGCGCTCGCCGCGAAAAAAATATATCTGATGCTGTCCTATCCGTCGGACGAGGTGGGCAATCAGTTGTTCGACCCGGATTTATTTGAGGACAAAATCGATTTAAACGCTTTGCAGAGTACAAAAGGCGGATTAAGCGAGAAAAAATACCGCGAGATTTTCGGCTTTTCGAAGCATTTGTTTACGGGGGTCGACTATATAGAATATTACAGAGGGATAATCGAGGAATACGGAGCTGAAGCCGAAATTATATTTTCTAACAACTGCCTTGATATTCTGGACTATACGAAAGAAGTTCTCGTCTGCGACATACACACGAGAAAACAGACGAAACGCAGGCTTATTTCAAAAGGCGGAGAAAAAGTTTTGGGTCTCGATAATATCTGTTCCGAACCGCCGTCGGATATCGATTCGAGAGTATATAAAGGCTACAACGAAAAATACGGGCTTCTCGGGTCTAATACTTCCACGGAAACGTCCGTGAAGCTTTTTCCCAGAGACTGCGATAGCTTCGTATCTTCTCTCGCGGGGAAATTAAGAACCGCGGCGAACAGGAAAATCGAGGTTCTGATTTTCGGCGACGGAGCCTTCAAAGACCCGCAGGGTAAAATCTGGGAGCTTGCCGACCCCGTCGTTTCTCCGGCTTATACGGAGGGGTTGGAAGGCGTTCCGAACGAAGTCAAGTTAAAATATCTCGCGGACAATCAGTTTAAGCATCTCAAAGGCGAAGAGCTTGACGACGCGGTCAGAGAATATATAAAAAATAAAGATTCGGGTTCGGACTCTCAGGGTTCTATGCAGAGTCTGGGAACTACTCCCAGAAAAATCACGGATTTAATAGGCTCTCTGTGCGATTTGTCTTCCGGCAGCGGAGACAAAGGCACGCCGGTGGTTTTAATCCAGGGGTATTTTGACAATCTCTCGTCTTAGATAAAATATAATATAAAAATAGAGGAGGTATGCTTTATTTTCGGGGTAAGCATAAACGATAAATATGAAAAAGAGGCGGCGTCGTTTGCGTACGCGGGGCTTTTGTCGGTACAGCACAGGGGTCAGGAGGGAGCGGGGATTGCCGTAACTCTCGGGAACACCATCGCGCGCCATAAAGGACGCGGCTTTGTGAGCGAGGTTTTTTCGGGCGATATATTAAACGGGCTCAAAAGCCGTACTGCCGTCGGGAACTGCCAGTATTCACTGGATTCTTCAGAATCTGATAAATATAAACCGAGCTCCGGCCATAAATATTCGGGAGTTGCCGGCAGGGAGAATATACAGCCGATTTTTACCGAATATCTGACCGGAAGAATAGCGACCGTTCACAACGGAAGCCTGACTAACGCGAAAGAACTGAAAAATAAACTTATGAAATACGGGATAGCGTTTGAGGGAACGTCCGACAGCGAGATTATATCGAAGCTTATCGCGTACTACTGCACAAAAGAAAAAAGCGTTCTTGAAGGAGTCAAGACCGCCGCCGAATTATTGAAAGGCGCGTTTTCGCTTATAGTTTTAAGCGCCGAATCGGGGGGGAGTAAATTAATCGCGGCGCGCGATTCGAGCGGGTTCAGACCGTTATGCATAGGGAGAAAAGACGGCTGCGGAATCGCCGTGACGTCCGAGAGCTGCGCCCTCGACACCTGCGGGTTCGATTTTGTCAGGGATATAAAACCGGGCGAAGTAGTCGGGATTGAAAACGGAGAAATCACTTACGAAGAAGTCGTTTTAACGCCGAAGCTGAAAAACATGGGGATATGCATATTCGAGTATGTGTATTTCGCGCGTCCTGATTCTGTCATGGACGAAATGGGTATTTTCGAGGCGAGGGTAAACATGGGGAGAATACTTGCGAGGGAAAACCCCGTCGACGCGGACGTCGTGTGCGGAGTTCCGGACAGCGGCATGGAAGCGGCCCTGGGTTACAGCGAGGAAAGCGGCTTGAAATTAATACAGGGATTAATGCGAAACAGATATATAGGCAGGAGTTTTATATATCCGACGCAGTCGCAGAGAGAAAACGCGGTGAAGTTAAAATTCAACGTTTTGAAATCAAACGTAGAGGGTAAGAGAATAGTGATTGTCGACGATTCTATAGTCAGGGGAACGTCGACCGAAAAAATCCTGCGTCTTATGAAAAACGCGGGAGCGAAAGAAACGCACGTAAGAATATCTTCGCCTCCCGCGAAATACACGTGCCATTACGGCATAGCGACGAGAAGCGAGGAAGATTTAATCGCGAGCCGCATGAGCGAGGAGGAGATTCGCGTAAGAATCGGGGCGGACAGTTTAAAATATATCAGCATAGAGGGGTTGAAGGCGGCCTGCGGTAAATGCTCCCTGCCTTTGTGCAAGCATTGTTTCGAGAGGGATTAGGGATTTTATTTATATTACTGCCGTTTGTCGAGATTTATAATCAGCGCGGTGATATCTGCGGGGGATATTCCCGAGATTCTCGACGCTTCGCCTATATTTTCGGGGCGCGTCTTATCTAATTTCTGCAAAGCTTCGATTCTTAGTCCTTTGAGGGACGAATAATCCAGATTCCGGGGGATTTTTCGTCCCTCCAGTTTTTTGTGGCGCGTAATTTCCGACTGTTCCCTCTTGATATACCCGTCGTATAATATTTTTATTGCCGCGAGTTTAAAAATATTTTCGGGGATATTTTCCGGACGGCCGGTATCTATTTCTTTTAATTTGTTATAATTAAGCTCCGGACGTTTCAGTAAATCTATTAATTTTACCGATACGTTTATTTCGGGGGTGCCGTTTGCGCGTAAAATTTTATTTGTCTGTTCCGACGGATAAACCGTTTTGTTTTTCACCCGGATTATTTCTTGGTTTATCAATTCAAGTTTTGTCTGAAGTTTCCCGAAGCGTTCGGGGGATATAAGCCCGAGTTCAAAGCCGCGCCGCATTAATCTTTCGTCGGCGTTATCCTGACGGAGAGAGACCCTGTATTCGGTTCGGCTCGTCATGACTCTGTAGGGTTCGTTTGTACCTTTCGTGACCAAATCGTCTATTAACATTCCTATATAGGACGACGCTCTGTCAAGAGTAAATTCGGGTTTACCCAGAACTTTAAGGGCGGCGTTGATTCCGGCGACTAATCCCTGAGCGGCGGCTTCCTCATATCCCGACGTGCCGTTGAACTGGCCCGCGCCGAAGAGATTTTCTATATCTTTAAATTCAAGAGTACGTCTTAATTGCAAAGGGTCGCAGCACTCGTACTCGATAGCGTACGCCGGACGCATAATCTCGGCGTTTTCGAGTCCTTGCATAGAATTTATTATTTTTTTCTGTATATCTATGGGCATAGAAGTCGAAAGTCCCTGGAGATACGTTTCTTTTGTTGAGTTTCCCATAGGCTCTATAAATATCTGGTGTCTGTTTTTGTCTGCAAATCTAACGACTTTATCTTCGATACTCGGGCAGTATCTCGCTCCCGTGCCTTTAATCTGCCCGGAATACATCGGCGACCTGTGAAGATTTTCTCTGATAATTTTATGAGTTTCTTCGTTCGTGTATGTGATATAGCACACCCTTTGGGATTTTTTATGATTTATATTATTTATATTATTATCGGTTCGGTCTGAAAAATTTATTATTTCATCGTCGCCGTTCTGTACTTCGAGAACCGAATAGTTTATGCTGTCCGAGTGGATTCTCGCGGGAGTTCCGGTTTTGAAACGCCGCATATCTATTCCGTTCCGTTTAAGATTTTCAGACAAGTACGACGAACGCGCCATGTTATCGGGCCCGCTCTCTATAGACACGTCTCCGATTATTATATTGCTTTCGAGATAAGTTCCGCAGGCGATGATTACCGTTCGGGCGTAAAATATTTCGCCGGCTCGGGTTTTTACGCCTTTTGCCGTTTTCTTGTTTGCGTCGTCAGATATATCCTCAAAAATAATCTCGGTTATTTCGGCCTGATAAATATCGAGATTCTTTTGATTTTCGAGGGTTTGTTTCATAGCCGTCCGGTACTCTTCCCTGTCCGACTGAAACCTGAGGGAATGTACGGCCGGCCCTTTGGACATGTTTAACATTCTCCGCTGGATTACGGTCTCGTCGGCAATTTTCGCCATCTCTCCTCCGAGAGCGTTAATCTCAAAAACGAGATGGCCTTTGCCCGTGCCGCCGATTGACGGGTTGCACGGCATATTTCCGATTGCGTCGAGCGAAAGGGTAAAGATTATAGTCTTCACGCCCATTCTGGCGGAAGCGAGAGCGGCTTCTATTCCCGCGTGGCCGCCGCCTATCACGGCGGCGCCGTATAAATTATTCGGATTGTTTTTTTTATTATTATTCATGATTTTTAATCCCGCGTTCATTAAAATTTAGATTATTTATGATATAATTTATATATTATGATTTTTAAGATAATTTAATTTAAATTTAAATATAAAGAAAGATAAA
Source organism: Oscillospiraceae bacterium (assembly GCA_009777355.1). Classification (GTDB taxonomy): domain Bacteria; phylum Bacillota; class Clostridia; order Oscillospirales; family WRJC01; genus WRJC01. Next base: position 6,392 of record WRMA01000016.1, read on the forward strand.
TATTATGGGTAAAGAAAATCCGCACGAGGGTCATCGCGAACGCCTTAAAAAAAAATATAAAGAATCCGGTATCGATTCTCTGGAATTCCACGAAATAATAGAGCTGCTTTTGTTTTATTCGCTGCCCAGAATAGATACCAATAAAATCGCTCACGAACTGTCGTCTAAATTCGGGGGTTCGCTCGCCGGTATATTCGAGGCAAGCGGCGAAATGCTCGAGGAAGTAAAGGGCGTCGGAGACGCGACAGTCGTATTTTTGAATCTGGTAAGAGACTTGACGAGGCTGTATAATCTTGAGCTGTCGAACAAACCCGGTAAAAGAACCGGCATAAAAGACCACGAAGAACATCTCATAGCGCATTTTACCGGTAAACAAAAAGAAGAAGTCGTTTTGATTACGCTGAACAATAATATGCGGCGTATTTCCGAAAAGCCGTACGTCATATATACCGGCAGCGTAAATTCAGTCAAGGTCGATACGCAGAAAATAGTGAAAATCGCTATCGACAACAACGCCTCGGGGGTAATTATCGCGCATAATCACCCGAACGGACCGGATTACCCGTCTCCCGAGGACATGATAACCACAAGACGGCTGTCGGGGATTTTCAGCGAGATTAACATAAATTTCATTGACCACTACGTCGTTTCGGATAAGAAAATCTCGAGCATAAGAAACTGTTCGGTTTATAACTACACAATATAAAATAATAATAATATATAAAATAATAATTTAAATAAGGATTTTGTAAAAATTACATGAATAGAAGCAATATTAATAATATTATTACGAGAGAGAACAATAAATTTGAGCTTGCGTCTAAGTTTACCCCGACCGGGGACCAGCCGAAGGCCGTCGAAACCCTCGTGAACGGGATTGAGAAAGGCGCGAGGGAGCAGACGCTTCTCGGGGTTACGGGTTCGGGCAAGACTTTCACCATGGCTAATATAATCGCGAAATTAAACCGTCCGGCTTTGATTTTAGCGCACAACAAAACTCTCGCGGCGCAGCTTTGCGCTGAATTCCGGGAATTTTTCCCGAATAACGCCGTTGAATACTTCGTCAGCTACTACGATTATTATCAGCCCGAGGCTTATCTTCCGGGCAGGGATATCTATATAGAGAAAGATTCGGCCGTAAACGACGAAATAGATAAGTTAAGACATTCGGCGACGTCGTCTCTTCTGTCTCGCAGCGACGTTATAATAGTCTCGAGCGTGTCGTGTATTTACGGTCTGGGCGACCCGTCAGAGTATCAGAATCTCGTCGTAGGGATAAGAACGGGCATGAAGATAACCCGCGAAGAATTTATATCGAGACTCGTCGATATTAATTATAACCGGAACGATATTAATTTAGACAGGAATAATTTTCGCGTAAGGGGCGATATAGTCGAGATTATATCGTCCGATTCGAACGACAGGGCGACGAGGGTCGAATTTTTCGGCGACGAAATAGACAGAATATCCGAAATAAATATAATTACGGGAGAAGTATTTGAATTTTTGAGATATAAGGCGATATTTCCGGCGTCGCATTTCGTCGTTTCGAAAGAGAAAATCGAGACGGCAATCGCGGAAATAGAAGAAGAGCTTGAAGAGAGGATACAGTATTTTGAAGAAAACAATAAATTAATAGAGGCGCAGAGAATAGCCGAACGCACCCGTTACGATATCGAGATGATACGCGAAATAGGCTATTGCAGCGGCATAGAAAATTATTCGAGAATATTCACGGGGAGACCGCTGGGAGCGACGCCGTATACTCTGATGGATTATTTCCCGGATAATTATATTATGTTTATAGACGAGTCGCACGTCTCCGTTCCCCAGGTTCGGGGAATGAGCGGCGGGGATAAGGCGCGCAAGAGAAATCTCGTGGATTACGGGTTCAGACTGCCGTCGGCCTATGACAACCGTCCGTTGAATTTCGACGAGTTTTTATTAAAGCAGAATCAGGTTATATACGTCAGCGCGACTCCCGCGGCTTTCGAGCGGGAGCGTTCGGCTTTAATCGCAGAGCAGGTGATAAGACCGACGGGGCTTCTGGACCCGGAGGTTGAAGTAAGAAAGACCGACGGGCAAATAGACGATTTAATCGGCGAAATAAACAAAAGGGTATCGCAGAAAGAGCGGGTTATCGTCACGACGCTCACAAAAAAAATGGCTGAGGATTTGTCCGAATATATAGAAAACCTGGGTATAAAATCAAGATATATCCATCATCAGGTCGATACAATCGAACGCATAGAGCTGTTGAGAGATTTGCGCAACGGAGAATACGACGTTATAATCGGCATAAATTTACTGCGCGAAGGTCTGGATTTACCGGAGGTTTCGCTTATAGCGATACTCGACGCGGACAAAGAAGGATTTCTGCGTTCCGAAACTTCGCTTATACAGATAATCGGCAGGGCGGCAAGAAACATAAACGGCAAAGTAATCATGTACGCGGACAATATCACGGGTTCAATGGAAAGGGCAATCAACGAGACGAACAGACGGCGTAAAATCCAGAAAGAATACAACGACAAAAACGGCGTAACGCCGCAGACTATAATTAAAGCCGTGCATGACATGATAGACTTAAAAGAGAAAGAAGGCAAAGCGTCGGGCAAGTCAGCGTCAAAGGCGAAAAAACTTGAAGACAAGCTTGAAAACTCCGCCGCCCTGAGTAAAAAAGACAAAGACAAATTAATCTCCGATTTAAGTTCGGAAATGCAGAAAGCGGCGAAGAATCTCGACTTTGAGCGCGCCGCGTATTTGAGGGATAAAATAAAATATTTACGAGGGGTTTAGACTTGGGGATATAATTTTTTATAAAATTTTTTAAATATGTCAAATTCAGATTTTAAATTTATCGCGTGAAAAAAAGAAAGCCGTTGACTTTCTTTTTTGTTTTTGGTATAATAAATTCAGCGGATAGCGTTGTGGCAACGGTTGGCTAATCTCGGTTCCGGTTTGTTAGGAACATAAATGCGAGGTGACGCCTGTGACTAAATACAAGTTATTTAAAATACTCTTCTTTATATTCTGTCTTTTGATTACGATAATTTGGTGTACAATCGAAGTAAATTAACCCGCCCACTCTAACAAAGTACGGGTTAATTTGACTTTTCAATCAAATTTTTTCTGAAACTTTGCGCCGACCGTTAACACGGAATGCTGTCCGCTAATATTTATTATATTATTTCTTCAGTATTATTATACACAAAAAAAATATATATGTCAAGTTCAAATTTTAAATTTACCTCGTGAAAAAAAGAAAGCCGTTGACTTTCTTTTTTGTTTTTGGTATAATAAATTCAGCGGACAGCAGGGCGGTTCGGCTCATCTCCGAAAAGGAGGTGATAGCATGAATAAAAATTCGCTGAAAACTGCAATAAAAATATTAATAGCATTATTCTTAATGTTTTTGTTCAGTATAGAAGTGAATTAGTCGCCCCCACTCAAAGCGACTGATTTACATATTCGCACATAGTTTTTGAGCTGAACCGTTCCGGTTGCTGTCCGCTGCTTACTATTTATATTATACACACAAAAAATATATATGTCAAGATAAATTTTAAAGGAGTATAAAAAAATATTATGTCGTCAAACGCTGTAAATTTAATCAAAGACGGAGTTCTTTACATAAACAATAATAAACTTGTCAAAGCGTCGGATTTTCCGGCAGATAAACTTGAATTTGATTCGCCGTTAAAGTATAAAAATCAAACGATTGCGTATAAAATCTTGAACGCGCATAACGCAAATAAATCGGACGAATCAAAATTAAAAATAAAATTCGACTGTCTTGCCTCGCACGATATAACTTACGTAGGCATAATCCAGACGGCGAGAGCGAGCGGTATCGACAAATTCCCCGTTCCCTATGTTCTCACGAACTGCCATAACAGTTTGTGCGCGGTCGGCGGAACTATCAACGAAGACGACCACGTTTTCGGTCTTTCCGCGGCTGAAAAATACGGCGGGATTTTCGTTCCCGCTCATCTTGCCGTTATTCATACTTATATGCGTGAAATGACAGCTAAATGCGGCAATATGATTCTCGGCTCTGACAGCCACACGAGATACGGCGCTCTCGGAACTCTCGCGGTCGGCGAGGGCGGCCCTGAAATTGTCAAGCAGCTCCTGGGCAGGACTTATGATATTAACGCTCCGGAAGTTATCGCGGTTTATTTGACCGGAAGCGTTAAAAAAGGCGTCGGGCCCCAGGACGTCGCCCTTAAAATTATCGGCGAAGTGTTCAGAAACGGTTTTGTCAAAAATAAAATCCTTGAATTTATCGGCGACGGAATTAAGAATTTACCCGTCGAGTTCAGAAACGGAATCGACGTTATGACGACTGAAACGACTTGTCTTTCTTCGATTTGGACGACTGACGAAAAAGTCGAAAATTATTATGAAACTCACGGCAGAAAAGAAGATTATCGAGAATTAAAACCCGGGGATATCGCTTATTACGACGGAGCGGTTACTGTTGATTTGTCAAAAATCGAATGTATGATAGCTATGCCGTTTCACCCGAGTAATACTTATACTGTAAACGAAGTAAATCAAAATCTTGACGATATAATAAATAAAATTGAAGCGGACGGCAAAAAAATCGCGGGGGAAAAATATAATCTCAGGGATAAAATAATAAACGGCGGATTTAAAACAGACCAGGGTATAATCGGCGGGTGCGCGGGAGGAACTTTTGATTCTATATGCGCGGCGGCTGATATATTAAAAAATAAAAGCATAGGCGCAGGGGAATTTTCGTTGAGCGTTTATCCGGGGAGTCAGCCTATAAATTTAGAACTCACGAGAAACGGCGCGGCGGCGGAGCTTATCAAATCGGGCGTTATTATGCGTTCGGCGTTCTGCGGGCCGTGTTTCGGCGCGGGAGACGTTCCGGCGAACAACGCTTTCTCCATACGTCATTCAACCAGAAACTTCCCGAACAGAGAAGGGTCAAAACCGTCCGACAATCAAATCTCTTCGGTCGCGTTAATGGACGCTCTGTCTATCGCGGCTACTGCTGTAAACGGCGGGTACTTAACAGCGGCAACTGATTTGGATTTAGAGTTTAATAAATATAAGTTTAATTTCGACAGTGAAGTTTACAAAAACAGGGTATATTTCGGATATGGCAAGGCAGACGCAAAAAAAGATTTAAAATACGGGCCGAATATTGCCGGCTGGCCCGAATTTAAATCTTTGGGCGAGAATATAATTTTAAAAGTCTGCTCCGTGATAACGGACGAAGTTACTACTACGGACGAGCTTATCCCGTCGGGAGAAACTTCGTCATATCGTTCGAACCCGTACAGACTCGCGGAGTTTACCCTGTCGAGAAAAGACCCGGAATATGTGAACAGGGCTAAAAACAGAGACGGTTTCGATAAATTTAAACTTAATTTAGATAACACAGACTTCGGCAGCGTAATCTTCGCGAATAAACCAGGCGACGGCTCTGCGAGAGAACAAGCCGCGTCATGTCAGAGAGTTTTGGGGGGGCTTGCGAATATCGCGAGAGAATACGCGACGAAACGCTACAGAAGCAATCTCATAAACTGGGGTATGATTCCGTTTATTTACGATAAAAAAGACCTGCCGTTTGAAAACGGCGACTATATATTTATTCCGGGAATCAAACAGGCGATAATAAATAAAACGGATTTTATCGACGCGTATATTTACAGAGATGATAATATAAACCAAATCGCTTTGCAAATCCCCGAATTAACAAACGGCGAACGCGATATAATTCTCGCGGGGTGTCTAATAAACTATTATAAAAACAAATAAATTATTCGTTTTTCTTTTGCCTACTTTTCTTTTTCCGTAAAAAGAAAAGTAGGTTAAACGTCGTGGTTCGTGTCGGTATTGTAAACGTAGCCTTTCTGCGCGTCGAGTTTGATTCTCACTCCCGTCCGGAGCATTGCGGTCGCGCCATTCGCGTTCGATATAACGGGTATGTCGAGGGCGTAAGCCGCGGCGACGATTCCCGAGTCTTCCTCGTTTTCTTCGGTTATAACTCCCGCGCACTGCCGCATAATCTGAAGTACGTCGGTCGTCGTCCTCGCGGCCGCGATTATATCCCCGGGAGAAAAGCCGCTGAAATCTTTTTCCGACTCTTTTACGACGTATACCCTTCCCGAAACGTCCTCGAGCCCCGCGCCTTTTCCTTTCAGTAATATATCGCCGACTATATGCACCTGGAGCGTGTTCGTCGAGCCGGACGAACGCTGGGTGCTTCCCGTCATGACTATCACGTCGCCTTCTTTAACCAATCCCGTCTCGAGTATTCTCGACGCGACGTCGTTAAACAAATCGTTTTCGTTTTCGACGTATTCGTTCATAATCGGAGTGACCCCCCAGGCCAGCGCGAGCTTCATGTATGATTTTTCGTCTGGAGTCACCGCTATTATCGGAGCGCCCGGGCGAAAACGCGAAATCATGCGAGCGCTGCTGCCCCTGAGGGTTACCGCGACGATTGCCGCGGCGTTCAAATCATAGGCCGCCCGGCAGGTGGCGTCGCTTATGGCGTTCGATATATTGATTTCAAGACGCTTCAGACTGCCTATATTCTCGCCGTACGTCTTATAATCTATGTTCGCCTCGGTCTTTTCGGCGATTTTGCTCATCGTCTCCAGACTTCTGAGAGGATACGCGCCGATTGCCGTTTCCCCGGAGAGCATAATCGCGCTCGTGCCGTCGTATATGGCGTTTGCGACGTCTGTGATTTCCGCCCTCGTAGGACGGGGATGCCTTATCATCGAGTCGAGCATCTCGGTCGCGGTTATCACTTTTTTACCCGCCGAGTAACAGCTCGTTATTATAGTTTTCTGCAGGTGCGGCAGTTCTTCGAAGGGAATCTCCACGGCCATGTCTCCCCTCGCAATCATGATGCCGTCCGAAACGTTTATGATATCCGTTATATTTTTCACTCCCTCCGTATTCTCTATTTTCGCGAGCAGTTCTATATTATAATACCCGTGGGAGTTCAATAATCTCCTTACGTCTTTTATATCCTGGGGGGTTCTCACGAAAGACAGGGCGATATAGTCGACGTCGTTTTCCGCGCCGAACAGGATATCGCTCTTGTCCTTTTCGTCGATATACGGCATATCTATAGTAATTCCGGGAGTATTGACGCTTTTACTGTCTTTTAAAATCCCGCCGTTTACTATGTCGCACAAAATATCGGTCTCCCCTATTTCCCGGACTGCCAGTTCTATTTTGCCGTCGTCGACCATGAGGGTATTGCCTTTTTTGAGATTACGGGGAAGATTTCTATACGTGACCGAAACTCTTCCGGCATTGCCTTCGGTTTCTTCGGTCGTGAGAACAATTTGCCTGCCTTCGGTTAATTCGGCGGAGCCGTTTTCCAGTTTTCCCGTCCTTATCTCCGGACCTCTCGTGTCGAGGAGAACCGCTACGGGTATGCCGAGTTTTTTTCTTATCTTTTTCACCCTGTCTATTTTTTCCTTATGGTCCGGCTGGGTGCCGTGGGAGAAGTTAAATCTCGCGACGTTCATTCCTCCGAGCATCATTTTTTTGAGCATCTCCTCGCTCCAGCAAGCGGGGCCTATAGTACATACTATCTTTGTTTTTCTCATTTTTGTTTAACACACGCCTCTCTTTTATATATTTTATTATTATATTATATGCCGGAATATTATTTTACACAAAATTTAAATAATTTTTGATATGCTATTGACTTTACGTTACAAATATAGTATAATACTCTTTGAGATTATAATTATTAAGATTATAAAAAGTAAAAAAAGTTCTCTCTGCAGGCGCGAGAGGAGGGATAATATAAATAAATGGCAGAAGTTAGAGTAAAAGAAAATGAAACTTTAGACAGCGCTTTACGCAGGTTCAAGAGGTCCTGCGCTAAGAGCGGCGTTTTGTCTGAACTCAAGAAAAGGCAGCACTACGAAAAACCGAGCGTTAAGCGTAAGAAAAAATCTGAAGCGGCAAGAAAACGCAAATATTAAATTCTGATAAAAAGCGCGTTATCCGGCGGGAATCTACCCGCCGGATTCGCGCGTTTTGTCCTAAAATCTTCTGGAGCCGCCTCCGCTGCTGCGCCCGGAGCTTCGGACGCTTGTTCCGCCGCTCCCCCTGCCGCCGCCCCCCGAACCCGAAGGACTGCTTATTTTAACCCTCGTTTCTTTCGACCTTAAAAAACTGTCCTGGACGAGCGACATTTTCGCGTCTCCGTCTTTGACGTAATAATCCGCGTGAACCGCCTTTTTCACGGGTTTATGCTTGGCGAGCTCCAGCATAACCGCGATGACCGCCGCGGGTATGCCGACGATAAACGCCCATAATACGGCGCTCGCGCCGTCCGCCTCGTCTTCAGTATAATAAGCTCCCCCGCCGCTCATGCTCGCGTATATAGTATTGCCGTAAATATCGTCGACGCTCGAGGTATTGTTATTATAGCTTACCGTCATTTTTTCAGCCAGGTCAATAAAGATAACGAAAGCGCCGTCCCAGTCGCCGATTCGCAGAGCGACAAGCATAGAGTCTAACATTCCGTCGACGTAATTGTCGTTCATAATATTTATGCCCCTGCCCTGAGTATACACCGCGGCGTCTCTTTCGCCGACCCTTCCCCCGGTCGTTATCACCGCCGAGATATAATCATCGCCGTAACCGGCGTTCGCCCAGATATAATCCGCCAGTTCGATAGCCTCGCCGGAATAGTCGTCGACTATAATAAAAGTATAAGTCACGCCGTATTTTGATTCCATGCCCGCGAGAATTTCACTTGCATAATTCAAGTCTATGTCCGGACTGAAATGCCCGCCTATGTCGTACGCGTAAATATTATTACTGAACCGGCCGTAGTCGTAGTTTTCAAGCGAACTATCCGCCGACGCAGTATAGACCGCCGCAAAAGACAGAATTACCGCGATTATAATCATAACGCCCAATTTTATTTTTTTCATGTTTATTATATCCCCCGCAGTTTTAAATTTAAACAGATTGATAAAGTAAACTTGCAAGACCGCCCAGCGCGCCGAAAATCGCGAAAATCATCGCGCCGAACCTGAATACTTTGCCCGAATCTACCGGCAGATTCCCGGTTATTTTGCCGGTCTGCCCGTTCATCGCGTATATATACCGCTTATTTTTATAAGTGGAATACAGCAGCCAGACCGGAAGTAGCCCGTAGCGCGACGAAATTCTATCGACTCGTTTTTTATCCGTATGTCTCCTGACCGAAGAATAGCTTTTCAGGCTTTCTCTTATTTTATTTTCAGCCGAGCCTTCGAATCTCGTTCTTGCCCTGTGATACACTTTTTCTTTGTCTTCGTCGTACCTTTCGGCTAAAAATCCCGACAGAAAGTGCGTCGAGAAATCCGTAAGCTTTTCAAAATCGAACGGTTCGACCGAATCCATGATGTCATTGGGGGTTTTCGACGACGCGTCGACAGGGATATTCTCTATTTTTATATTGCCCTCGCGCGCGATATTATAAGTATCCGTTTTCGTTATTCTATAATCTCCGCTGCGCCTGACGCTGACTATATCGCCCTCGCCCCGGATATTAAAGCCCACCTCGCCTTTATATATCCAGAACGGCGTGTAAACCCCAGTGAGTTTTTCGATATTCTGGTCGCTTTTATAGGCGTTGGGAATAAATCTTTTCTTTTTGAGGTACTGCCTGAAAGCGTCCATCGCCTGTTCTTTCGTATTCTGGAACGGTATAATAACGCACGGTTTAAACTCCCCTGAAAGTCTGGGAACCATAACGACGGGCCGCTGACAGTACACGCAGAAAGTCGCGGACGTAACGGTATCCGTTATAACCTCCGCCCCGCAGTAATTGCAGTCGTAGACTTTAATATTATCCTCCGATAAAGGCTCGACGGGGTCTTGGGCGGTGTCATAGACCGATTTATCGCTCGTCGTCTCTCCCGAGCCCAGGTCTTTTTCTGTAAATTCCGAGTCGCACCATTCGCATTTCCATTGCTGCGTAGCCGGGTCGAACAGTAAATCCGCGCCGCAGGTCAGGCATTTAAGTGTTTTTACCATAATATAAATTCTCCAAAAAATTTATTTTATTATGTCTATTGCTTATTTAATTTAAAATAGGTTGCATAAAAAATATAATTATATTGTTTTGTACTGAAGATAATGCCTATTATGCGCGACGCTGATTCTTTTCATGGTCAGTTGCCATAGCGTGAATTTCTTCAATAGATTTGCCTTTAAAAAGGTCGCGCCGCCACTCGGTATAATCAAAAGTATCGCGTTTAATCATACTGATAAATCGCTCTGTATCGACTTCGCCTAAATTTGCCAAAAGCACGTTTATTGCGTCAACGCGCACAATACTATCAGTTCTCATTTGGGTTTTCCTCCGTTTCTAAAACAAAATTGACGGGGTTGATTATTTTGATTTCCGTGACAGTTTTATTTAACAGCCTCTTGTCTGTTGTTATAAAATAATCGCAGCCGTTTGTTATCGCACAGGCAATGTGCAGCGAGTCCATTTCTTTTATGCCAAATTTCATGATTTCTTTTCCCAATAAAAGTACATCTACAGACGAAAGGCAGCTTTCATGAGCTATATTTTTCCATAATGCAACGGAATTTTGCCTGTCCTCATACGGACTGTTACTGTTCTCGAAATCAAGCATATAGGACCAAACCAATAAATATTTACTATCTTTAACTGCGGCTTGAATATATAATTTTGCTTCTGTTTCCAATCTGATTTTCATTTGCGACTGGTCGTCAAAAGGTCGGTTATAACAGCAAATATCAATATATATTTTGAGCATAAATATTTTTCCTCGCTTTGCCTGTATTTTCATTTATAATTATTAACATAATAACCGCTTGAAATATTGCAGCAAATGCTTATTATCCTGCATTACTCATTTCTTTCTGTTCTTTTTTCTTTTTAAAATTAAAATTTGCCCACGACTCCAAAGGCTATAAAAGCCCCGCCCATAGCGGCAATGCCCAGCACTATCGCGGCAGAAACGCCAAAAGCGACAAGCACAGTAGTGCCGCCGGCGGCTAGTTCCAGTTCTTCTTCGCTTAGTTCATCATACGGTTCGAGAATATCTTTGCCGAAATCCTGTATATCCTGTTCACTAAAAATAAAGCCGTTTTCCTTGCCGTAAGCAACCAAATCTTCCGTTCTGCCTGTACCAAGCTCTGTAAGACGTTCCGCAACTTTTCCGTCAGTTTCAGCTAATTTTATAAGCGCGTAAAACGCCTGTGCGCCGGGGCTTAGATTAACATCAAACTTAGCCAGCCTTTTTTGCAACATATCTTTTAATAATTCGCGCAGTTCCGCCGTAGAAAAATCATACCCCAGTTTCTGCGCGTAATCCGCGAGTGCATCAATATCGCTGCCGAAACTTTTAATTTTAGATTGATGCTCCGGATTTTCCGATAAAAACTTGAAAAATTGTTCCATATCTTTTTTGTCCATTTCAAAACCTCCTAACAAATTCGACAGGATTTACAGTTTCTATTCCTGTAATTACTTTATTTAAAATCTTTTTATTTATTGTTAAAAAATAGTCGGCTTTTGCATATATTGCGCACACTATGTGCGAAAGGTCTGTTGAAGCAACAGTTATCAAGATAAACTTTAATTTTGCTCACATAATCCCCCCTAATATAAATTTCTGTGTTATTATAAGGGCGCACAGCCAAGCGCCGCCCCTGTAATTTCGCCCGGAGTACGCACGATTTTTTTTGCTCCCGCATTTATAATCACGCTTTCCGTCCGGTACCCCCAAGCTGCGCCCAACGGGTACATTCCCGCGTTTGCCGCCGTAATCATGTCAATATCAGAATCACCGATAAATATAATCTCGTTAGGCGGTAAGCCCATCTTGTCCGCGAGATATAACGCCGAATCGGGCTTCGGCTTATGCGGGAACCGTTCGCTCCCTCCGAGAATTTCTGTGAAATAATCTTTGTCCAGCAACGACGTCACTATTTTTTTAGCCATATTGTCCTGTTTATTAGATAACACGCACATTTTAATCTTGTTTTCGCGCAGCGTCGCAAGACATTCAGCTATTCCGCCGTAAAGCCGTGTTTTTTCAAAGCAATGCTCTTAATAAAATTTTATATAACGCCCAAAAGCCTTTTCTAAAATATCATTATAATTTTCAGCGTTTTTTATCCCGCCGGGCAGGCAGCCGCTGACAAACGCCCGCGCCCCGTTATTTAGATGCTTAAATATTTCTTCCCGCGTTTTCCTCCCGAAATCAAAACTTTCAAGCATTAAATTAATAGCGTTGCATAAATCATCGCCCGTGTCAGCGATTGTGCCGTCCAAGTCAAATATAATTCCTTTAAATTTCATAAATTTATTTATTTATCCCCAGTTCAGCAAGTTTCTCCGTCAGGAAATCTTTCGCCAGTTTTATATCGGCTTCGGGATTATCGCCCACTTCGCGCTCTATCGTCAAAAAGCCTTTATAGCCGATTTTCGCGAGAGTCGGCAAATAATTATCCCAGTCCACGCCGCCTTTTCCGAGCGGCAGTTCTTCCCAGCCGTCAGGCTTCGGCATACTGCCGAGCATAACGCCGTCTTTTGCGTGCGTATGCACGATATATTTTTTTAATATTTCAACGCCTTTAACCGGGTCGTCCGCGACGCACATCACAAGATTTGCCGGGTCCATATTCACGCGGACGCCCATCGCTCCGAGAGAATCCAAGAACGCGCATAAAACTTTGCTTGTTTCCGGACCTGTTTCGACGGCAAACGCCGAGCCTATGCTGTCCGCGTACAGCGCCAGTTCGCGGCAGGCGGCGCGGGCTGTATCTTTTGATTCGCTTTCTTCTTCGCTAATCGCGCCGATATGCGTCGTCACAATATCGCACTCAAGCATTTTAGCCACGTCTAAAACCCGTTTAGAGTTCTCCACGTTTTTCGCGTTATTATCTTTGCTCATGAAACCGTGTCCGAAATCCCCGCAGATTGCCGAGAATATAAGCCCCTGCGACTTCACGAAGTCAAGAATTTCTTTCGCTTTCGCGCTTGTCATCTCGTCAAATTTCAGTGCGCCGAAAGTCGCGTAAGCCTGTATGCCTTCCGCCCCCAGCTTCGCCGCTTTTTTTACGCCCTCTTTAAAAGTCAGCATCGGGTCGTTTGACGCTACTATCGAGTCTATACTGCTTGCCTTGAAAGATTCAACCATTACACCTATTTTCATACTTTTATCCTCCCGAAATTATTTATTATTATTTTATCATAAAATTGTTACCAAACTATTTATACAAATTTATTTCTTTAATTCTTCCTGCTGCCGTCCTTGTCAAAAAATTTTTTAAGAGCAATCTCCGTCGGGATAACCGGCAGGACAAGAAAGACGCACTGTATCTTAATTTATCTACACAAAAATATTCTCTGCAGTCAACCCTTCGCCCGCCCCTTGCCTGCCTTTTATTAAAACAAGGCTCGCAGACTTATCCGCAGCCGCAAAAATAAATTTTATCTTCTTCGGCGTTATATTATTAGCCGTCATCGCCGCGAATAAACTCTGCAATCTGTCCGGTCTGTATACTATATAAAAATCCCCGCCGTTTTTTATCAGCCGCGCCGCCGATTTTAATATATCAAAAATATCGCACGCAATCTCGCGCCGCGCAATATTTTTATAATTGCGCGGGCTTAATTTGCCGTGCAAATCCTGACCGTTACCGCCGCGCCCCACAGCGGGCGCGTGCCTTAAATAAGGCGGGTTCGTGAATATTATATCGGCGGAGTGAGCCAATATTTTTTTATCATTATGATATAAACTATCATGATTTTTTAAATCCGCGCAGATTATTTTTATATTATTTTCAAGTTTATTTATACTCGCGTTATAATCTGCAAGCTCCGCGTAAATCTCCTGAATCTCAAGCGCGTATATAAGCCTGATTTTTTCGCGGGCGGCGAGCAGTAAACTTATAACCCCTGAACCTGCCCCAAATTCTATGCCTGTTTTATACGCGCCCGTACTCTCCGCGCAGATAAAATCCGCAAGCATAAGCGCGTCCGTGCCGAACAACAGCCCGTCTTTTACCTGATAAAGCGCGAGATTATCGTTTATTTCATCTTTTCTTAAATCATTAAAATCTATCATTATTATTTATTAAATTAATTAAATTTCAGGGGCTGCCTTTTTAACAGCCGCCCCTATTTTTTTATTCAGGTTTACACGCGTCAACCGGGCAAACTCCTTCGCAGGCTCCGCAGTCTATGCAGTCGTCTTTAGTTATGACATATTTGTCGCCGTCCTGTTTTATGCACTCTACCGGACATTCGCTTTCGCAAGCGCCGCAGTTTATGCACTCGTCTGTTATAACATAAGCCATGTTTTTATCCTCCTGATAAATTTAATTTTTTATTTATTATAACATATAAATCAAGAAAAATCAAGAATAATTTACGATTATTTTAAAATTTATCCAACTTAAAGCATCTGACGGCGTTTTCGCCGGTTTTATTTATTAAATCGTGCGCGTCCATATTTTTGATTTGCGCGATTTTCTCCGCGATTATTCTTAAATTGCGCGAATCGTTGCGCTCGCCGCGCTTCGGGTGGGGCGAAAGATACGGGCAGTCTGTTTCAAGCATGATATATTCGGCGGGTATCGCTTTAAGCGCTTCTATGCAAGTTTTAGCGTTCGCGAAAGTCGCCACTCCGCCGAAAGACATCATGTATCCGAGCTTTACAAGCTCGCGAGCCATTTCGACGCTCCCCGCGAAACAATGGAACACGCCTGTCAATTTATATTTTTTCACAGTTTCAAGAGTTTCGCCGTGCGCGTCCCTGTCATGTATAACGACGGGATAATTCACGTCGGCGGCGAAGCCCATCTGTTTTTTGAACCAGTACCGCTGCGAATCGCGGTTCGAAAAATCATGGTAAAAATCAAACCCGATTTCGCCGACTGCAACGGCTTTTTTATTTTCAAGCAGTCCGGCGAGAATTTCAAGCGTATTATCGGGCGTGCGTTCCGCGTCGTGCGGGTGGACTCCCGCCGTCGCGTATATAAAATCATATTTTTTCGATAATTCAAGGCTTGCTTTCGAGCTTTTTATGCTTGCGCCGGCGTTTATTATTAAATCTACGCCGCTGTTTTTTACTGATTTTATAATTTCGTCCCGGTCACTATTAAATCTTTTGTCGTCATAATGCGCGTGCGTGTCTATTAACATAAATTTTTATACTCCTGTTTTTATTATTTAACTCTATTATATCACAAATTTTTATAATTTTCAAATTATTTAATAAAAGTGCATAAGATTTTCAATTTTATAACCGTATATAATATTATAGACGCGTTTAATAAAAGCAAAGAAAGGAGCGGATTTATATAGATTCTGTAAATGTAACAAAAATGGATAATATAAACAGCGCACCGGAAGTAAACAATAATTTTTACGAAAAATATAATCCGCAGATACGCGCCGTTGTCACGAGAATTTTAAACGGCGCGGGCAAAAGTCAGGATATTGACGACTGTGTGAATACCGTGTATTTAGAATTAATCGAGAAACTGCGGCAGTATAACGAAATGCGCGGAAGTCTGGCGACTTTTGTTGCTGTAGTTGCGCGGTCGGCGGCGTTGGACTATTGCAGGAGCAATCTGCGGCGGACGGGCGAACTAATAGGCGACGATAAAATTGATTTTTTAACCGAGCCTGTAGAAATCGAGAATAACATAGAGTTTCAGATGCTTGTAGAGAGTATACTTGAAAAATTAAACGAGCGGGAAAATATTCTGTTTACTTTCAGATATTTATTATTTTATTCGCCGGAGGAAATCGCGAAAATTTTTAAGATTAAACGTAACGCGGTTGACGGGCGGCTGAACAGGCTTAGAAAAAAAGTGAAGAAACTATTGATAAAAGGAGGCGTAATTTTATGAGAAAAGAATATTTTACGGAGAATATCAGCGATGAAACTATCGTGAATATGATTGACAGAGCATTAAAGTTTGAAAAAAACGTAAAAGACAAAAATATAAAAATATTTAAAATAATACCGGCAGCGGCGGCGATTTTACTTGTGATTGGGCTTGTGAATATTTTGCCTGTGATAAATTTTACGGGCGGTGAATTTATCATAGGAAATAACGCGGCGGTGCTTGATAAGCCGGTTGAAGAATACGAGGATATATCTTATATATTTGAGGAGCAGTACGGCAAGCCGTTTTTTATAATATGGCGTCAGTTTATGGTAGAGAGCTTTTTTAATTATAATAACGGAGAACCGCAGAGTTTGACTTGCGACGGCGCGACTGCAGACAGGGATATAACAGAGGTTATGGCTGATTTCTTCGATAGGAATCCCGATGAATGTTTGTATACTTATGCCGATATAACAGGCACTATTGATGTTCCGGAGTTAAATTGTAGGCTGATTGCAGGAGTATACGAACATCATTGCATAAATGATAATTGCGCCAATAAAGACTCAAAAATGGCGGTAACTTTAGATATTATAGGCGACAAAGATGAAATTCGCGGGGTTCTTGGAGAAAGAGATGTGCTTGATTTTGCAACGGCTGAATGGGGGCGGTTACATGAAAAGATAGAGAACGAAACTGAAGCTATACACCATCATATCCGTGAACTTTTAATTAAAATTGAAAAAAATAATCCGCGTGAATATGCAGGCGGGGAAATGCAGAATCCTTTAGACATAGAATATCCTTTTACAATATTGCCTTTCGGCGAAAGGATTCACCCGATAACCGGGCGGGTTCGACTTCACACAGGCGTAGATATATCCGCGGCTGACGGCGCAAATATTTACGCGGCAAACGACGGCACAGTTATAACCGCGGAGTGGAACGAAATTTACGGCAATTTTATCGCTGTAGACCACGGCGGAGGAATAGTGACGCTTTATGCTAATGCAAAGTCGCTTGAGAAAAAAGCCGGGGATACGGTTAAGCGGGGCGATATTATCGCGACAGTCGGCTCGACGGGCTGGTCAACGGGAGTGCACCTGCATTTTGAAATCATAGTCAACGGCACGCCGCAAAATCCGTTCGACGGCTGGATAAGCACTAAATTTAAAATAAAATAATTCCCGGCGATTATATCTCCGGGAATATTTTTTATATTAATTTTGTTATGTTTAATTTCAGCATACCGCCTTTCATCCGCTCAAAATCTTTTTCACGCTCTCGGTCGATAAATAATATTTTCCGGCGATTTCCTCGACTGTCAAGCCTGTGCCTTTAAGCGCTCGTATTTCCCCGTTCCGCGTATCATATTTTTTTCTGCTGCCGTTTTTCGTGCCCCATTTTATCTTTGTTTCCTCGTGCTTCGGAATATAAATAATCTCGCCGTTTATATATTTCTGTATCTCTGTTATCAGATAGTCCGGGAGAATATTCTTAGCGTTTCTGTAGCTCATTAGCCGCTCCTTTCAATTCTCAAAAACCAAACAAACGCGGCAATAAAGAGGGCTGAGCTTAGAAGCCCCGCGCTCTCTACCGCACGCTGTAAAAAAATTGCATATTGAAAGGATAATCCAAGCTCAGAGTAAGCCTGAACATATCTTTATCTTTCAATCACCTTTCTTACGTTTAACAATCAAACCAGCTCCTTTCACAACGATATTTCAAGATAAAATTTATTAATCTTAACCTGATATTTCAATTATATCATATTATTTGTCATATTTCAAGGTAATTTTTAATTATAAATTAATTTTTACCCGCGATATAATTCAAGCGTCCGACCTCGCGCCCGTTTTCATAATATACGCGAGGCACGCGCTTGCCTATCAGGCACACGGTTTCATAATTTATCGTACCCATCATATCCGCGACCTGCTCCGCGCTTATACATTCGCCGTTATCCCGACCGAATACCGTCGCAATATCCCCGGCTTTAACGTCCGGGCAGTCCGTCACGTCTATCACGGACTGGTCCATGCAGACCCTGCCGATTATGGGTGCGTGCCTGCCGTTTACAAGAACGCTCCCGGAGTTCGATAACAAGCGCGATAATCCGTCGGCGTACCCGATTGGCAAAGTTGCCGCCTTTATATCGCGCTCCGCCGTATAAGTCCTGTTATAACTCACGGTTTCGCCCTGCCTGATTATATGTACCTGCGATATTACAGCTTTTAACTGCATTGCAGGGACAAGCCCTATATCAATCATATTTTTTCCGGGATATAACCCGTATAAAATCAAGCCCGGTCTTACATAATCCAAGTGCATATTTTTAAAATTAATCGCCGCTCCGCTGTTCGCCGCGTGTTTTATTTTAAAATATATATTATCGCGCTCCAGAATTTTTATAATCTCCTGAAATAAATCAAACTGTTCGCCTGTAAAATCTTCGCCTAAATCTTCGGAACTCGCGAAGTGCGTGAATATCCCCTCGCATTTT
>WRMA01000017.1 GCA_009777355.1 Oscillospiraceae bacterium
TTGCCCTCTTTCGTAAAGAGGGTGCCGTCCGCAGACGGCGGGTGTTTTTGTCTCCCCGTACACAACATCAGATTTCAAAAACACCCGTCAGCCGCTTACGCGGCTGCCACCCTCTTTAAAAAAGAGGGCTTTGGCGCAAATTTAAACTAACTGCGTAACTCGCGCAAAAAAAAAAACGCAAAAAAACGTCCGGAGAGAGATTCTCCCCGGACGCTTTTATATAAATTTTTTAAAATTTACTTGTGTTTCATAGCGTTCTGAGCGTCGGTGATCATTTTTTTGACCATCTGTCCGCCAACCGAACCGGCCTGACGAGCCGTTAAGTCGCCGTTGTAACCATGAGACAGGTTTACGCCTACTTCGCTTGCAGCTTCCATTTTAAATTTATTGAGAGCGGCTTTAGCTTCAGGTACGAGTGTTCTGTTTGCCATTTTAAAAATCTCCTTCGTTAAAAAATTTTATTCGTCGTTTATTATCCGTTAATAATATAATAAACCCTGACTTTTGAGTTTTATATATACTCTATAAAAAACTCTGTCGTTAGTTTTAGCTTATTATGAGATTTTTATTACTGAAACTTTCTGCCAATTTTGTATAATTTTTATATTATTAATTAACGGTAATCGCGGCCGCGCCGATAAGGGCGGCGTTATACCCCAGAGCGGTACGGGATAATTCTATATTTTCGTTCGCCGCCTTGAACATATATTTATCCAGAGACGATTTTATACCCGGTTCGAGCAAATCGAAACTCTGCGAAACTCCCCCGCCGAAAATTATTTTCTTCGGGTTTAATATATTAATAACGGACGATAACGCCGCGCCTATGTAATAACCCGTCTCGTTTATTATTTGCAGCGCGTTTATATCGCCATTTCTTGCCGCGCGCGCGATTTCCTCGGCCGTTAATTTCTCCCCGTAACTAATCTCGAAGCGTTTGGATATTCCCGGACCCGCGGCGAGAGCTTCGAGACAGTTATATTTCCCGCACCCGCATAAAATATTATTATTATTTTCGCGTACGTTTATATTTATATGCCCGATTTCACCGGCGTTGCCGCCGCAGCCGGAGTATAAACTCCCGTTTGCGAAAATCGCGCCGCCTATGCCGTTGCTTATGGTGACCCAGAAAAAATCGTCCGTATCTTTGCAGCAGCCGAACAGTTTCTCGCCGACCGCGCATGAATTTACGTCGTTTTCTATATAGACTTCCCTGCCGTATAAATCAGATAAAATTTTCGATACCGGAAAATTATTGATTCCCGAGAACGGCGCGTAAACCCAGACGCCGTTTTTAGTATCCGCGAGTCCGGGTATATTTACGCCTATTTTCCCGAAATCATATTTTTCCAGTATAAAAGCGCAGTTGACCTTTATAATCTCCAGAAGCAGATTTGCGTCCGTTTTTTCGGGAAGTTTTTGTTTTTCGCAGAATAAAACGCCGCCGTTTTCCGAATCGACTATGCCGAACGATATCTTCGACCCTCCGATATCTATTGCGAGTACGTTCATATATCAATTTATCCCCTTTGTCCATCATAATTAAACAGTACCACATATGATACCGTTTGTCAAGAAGTTTTTTTTATTTACACGGCAATTTGATTTGTAACAAAATATTCATATTCGATTGTAGGGAATGGATTTATCCATTCCGCAAATTAAAAATAACATCGTTTTATCAATTATTCGGAACGCATAAATGCGTTCCCTACAATATAAAAAATACATTTGTGAACAAATCGTTACAAATCAAATTGCCGTGTTTTATTTACATCAAATCCTGCCGCAGTAACACAAAACGGTAAGAGACAATATCAAATCTTCCGAACTTTCTTCCCTTATCTCTTCGGGGATAATAATCTGTTTTTCAAACGGTTCGAGAATTTCCCCGTCTATATCTTTCATGCTCCTCTGCAAATCGAGAATAACGCTGCCTTCGTCTATATTTATACTGGAAAATATAAACGTGTCCTTCTCTTTAAGCCCGCAGGTTATAATCTGCTCGCTTTTGTCGTATCCGGTTATTTCTCCCGAATTTTCTATATTAAGCAGAATCGATTTTATATTCCCCAAACGCTCGGTTTCTATTTTGCTTTTGTTATAATTATAATCAAAACGTCTCAAATCTCCGAGAACAAGCAGGTCTATGTTATTATTTTGGTTATTTATATAATTTATATTGTCCGGACTCTGGAATTTAAAGATTAAAATATTATTTTCCGTTATATAATCTTTTATATCCGGACTGAAATCAACCCCTCCGTATAAAAATATATTTTTAGAATCGTTTTGTTCCCGCAGTATCGTTTTAATAATCCCGATAATTTTCGGTTTTTGTTCCATGACATATATTACACGCATAAATAAATCCCGTCTTTCCGTAATATTTTATTATTTTATTATTCGCGTTTTATTGAAATTTTATCCCGGATATGATATAATGGATTCGGGCGGTGATTTAATCTATGTATAAAAAATATAAAATACTCATGCTTACGACGTCGATGGAATACGGCGGAGCGGAAACGCATATTTCAGAACTGGCGAAATATCTGAAGGCTAATCAAACGCGCGAAGTCAAAATAGTCTCAAATTCAAACCCGGACGATTTGTTCGTTAAAGAAATTACGGAATCGGGTCTTGGTATCGAGCATTTTTTCGCGCCGTTCCATTCGAGAAATATTTTGAATATCAGAAAATCCAAAAAGATTCTCTCCGGCCTTATAAAATCATATCGGCCCGATATTATCCACGCCCATTCGAGAATACCCGCGTTTATCGCGTCGGGCCTATGCAGAAAATATAAAATCCCCCTCGTCACGACGATTCACGGCACGTATAAAATGTCGCCGCTGTTAAAACTCGCGACGAACTGGGGCGATTATTCCCTCTATGTAAGCGAGGATATAAAATATTACTGGCAGAAATATTATAAATTTAAACCGGGATATATGACGAAAACGGTCAACGGCATAAATATAGATTTGTTTAAACCGGAAGAAACCACCCCGTCAGGCGGACAAGCCGCCTGCCACCCCTCCGCAGAGGGGAATTTTCCTGCAACTTCGGGTTTTTGTTCTCCATTCCCCTCTGTGGAGGGGTGCCGTCCGCAGACGGCGGGGTGGTCTTCTTCAGCTTCAATAAAACAAGAGTTTAATATAAAACCCGAAGAGAAAATAATTTTCACAATCGGCAGACTCGAGAACAGAGGCGGGTTTAATCTCGCGTTTACCGCGCTTAAACTGTGCGGAATCGCAGAAGAGATATATAATCAAGACAAAAACACGAGGATTATTATAACCGGAGGCGGCGATTTATTCGGTGAAATTAAGGCAAAGGCAGATTATATAAACGAAAAATTAGGGTTTGACTATATAATATTAACCGGGAGAAGAGGAGACGCTTATAAATTTTTCAGGGAATGTTCTGTTTTCGTCGGGATTTCGCGTTCGTCTCTTGAAGCCCTCGCGTGCGGAAAACCCGTTATATTAGCCGGAGAAACGGGATATCTCGGGATATTTAACCCGGAAAATGCAGACAAATGCGAGGAGACTAATTTTACCTGCCGCGGTTATACTCACCCGGAGAATCTGGATAATATTTTAATCGATGATATTTTATACTGCCTGTCTGAAGAAAATCATGAAGTTATTAAAAATAATTCAGATTTCGGGGTAAATCTAATCAGAAATAAATACAGCGTAAAAAAAATGGCAGAGGACGTTTATAATATTTATCAAAAGGCCGTTTTGAAATATAAAAACTATGATTTTGTATTAAGCGGTTATTACGGCTACGGAAATATCGGCGACGACGTTCTGTTATTTTCAGTTATTTCTAATATATTAAATAAAAAACCCGATTTGAAAATCTGTCTGCTTACGAAAAATCCGGGAAAACTCCAGAAAAGCTTCGATGAAGCTTTCTGTAATATAGAAGTAAAGCAGCGGTTTAATTTTTTAGGCGTAAAAAGAGCGTTGAAAAAATCAAGGGCTCTCGTGTTCGGCGGCGGTACTCTTCTTCAGGACAGCACGAGCGGACGTTCTTTCGGATATTATGCGTGGCTGCTGCAGACTGCCCAGAAACTCGGGAAAAAAACCATATTATATTCAAACGGCATAGGTCCGGTATCGCGTGAAAAAAACAGAAGAAAAGCCGCGGAAATCGCGAAAAATATCACCCTCGCGACTATAAGGGACGAAGATTCTTATAATTATTTAATTAAACTCGGCATAAATCAAGACAAGATTTATTTAACCGCGGACGAAGCGTTGAACAATTATTTTTCCCCCCGCGAAAAAGATTTCAGGGAGGATATTATTGTAGGGCGCGGCGACCCCGACGCGCCGCAAAATCAAACGCCCGCAGGCGATTATATAGTTATATCGATTCGCAAGTGGAAACATATAGGCTCTGATTTTTTCCGGTTGTTTTCAGAAGCTATTAATTTAATATGCGGCGAGCATAATTTAATCCCGGTCTATATAGTCATGGAATCGAAAAACGACAGATTATTGTCAGAAAGACTCTCGAAGCTTAACTCCGGGGCGTATTTTATAAATAACGACAAAAATAATAATAAAGAGAACATAGAGAAAATCCTAACGGTTATAAAATCCGCAAAGGCCGTAATTTCGATGCGTCTGCACACGCTTATATTCGCCGCGGAGTTCGGCGTTCCTATGCTGGGAATATCGTACGACCCTAAAGTCAAGAGTTTCTTAAACTCTATATTTAAAAATAAAGATTGTAATTACTGCGTCGAATTGAAAGATTTTAATAAAAATCAATTAGCCGGAAAGTTCAGACTTTTGACGTCAAACCGGGAAGAAATAAAAGAACAGATAAATTATGCGGCCGAGGATTTACGCAGAAAAGCCGAATCGAACGCCGAATTGTTTTTGACGGCGATAGAGGAGGGGTGATTTATATAAAACGCATACTCGGGGTTGATTTGGGAGAGAAGAGAACGGGGATTGCGCTAAGCGATTTAACGGGGACTTTGGCGGGAGGTCTCGAACTTATCGAAACCCCGGACGGAGGGTTAAATAAATTAGCGCAAAAAATAACGGATAAGGCAAAAAAATATAATATCGGCGAAATTGTTCTGGGATATCCTGTAAACATGAACGGAACAATCGGGGATAAAGCTAAAAGGGCCGAGGTATTCAGGAGTAAACTCGAATCGCTTAATCCCGATATAAAAGTTATATTGTTCGACGAACGTCTGTCGACGTCGCTTGCGCACGTCTATATGAACAATACGGGCATAAAAGGCAGAAACAGAAAGCAGAAGATAGATATGCTGTCCGCGCAGATTATTTTACAGGATTATATAAATCAAAATAAAAAATAACAAAAGTCAAGAAAGACGGCAAAAAAATTTTGCGTTGTTTCTTGACTTTTATTCTGCGTTTTGATATAATAGAACTGCGGACAGCAGGGCGGTTCGGCTCGTCTCCGAAAGGAGGTGATTGCATGAACAAAAATTTGCTAAAAAACTTAATTAAATTATTAATAGCTTTGCTGTTAATGTATTTATTTAGTATTGATGTAAATTAGTCGCCCCCGCGGCTAATTTTTTGTTTAAATACATAAAAATCGAACGCCTCGGGCCGAACTGCCCGGCTACTGTCCCGTTTATTTGATTATAACACACAAAAATATATTTGTCAAGAGGTAAAACAAAAATGCGGAAGAATAATAATATAAAATATTTCGGGTTAAACGAACTCCGAACAAAATTTCTTGATTTTATTAAATCGAAAGACCACCTGATTCTCGACTCTTTTCCCCTCGTTCCACAAAACGATAAATCTCTCCTGATTATAAATTCCGGCATGGCTCCTATGAAACCCTATTTTTACGGAGAAATACCCCCCCCGTCGAAACGCGCCGCCACCTGCCAGAAATGCGTTCGGGTTATAGATATAGAAGAAGTCGGCAAAACGTCGAGACACTGCACGTTTTTTGAAATGCTCGGCAATTTCTCTTTCGGCGATTATTTCAAAAAAGAAGCCCTGCCCTGGTCATGGGAGTTTTTGACAAAAATTCTCAAAATCCCCGAAGATTTATTATACCCCTCGGTTTATACAGAAGACGACGAAGCCTTTGACATATGGACGAATCAAATGGGTATTCCGGCTGAAAAAATAACGAAACTGGGAAAAAAAGATAATTTCTGGTCGGCAGGTCCGACCGGATTATGCGGACCGTGCTCTGAAATCTATTTCGACAGGGGCGAAGAAAACGGCTGCGGCGATATTGACTGCAAACCCGGGTGCGACTGCGACAGGTTTATCGAAGTATGCAATAACGTTTTTATGCAGTATGATTATGACGGAAATAATAATTATACCCCGCTTAAACAAAAAAATATAGACATGGGTATGGGTCTCGAACGTCTCGCAATGGTCATGCAGCAGGTGAACGCCGTCCAGGAAGTCGACACGTTTAAAAAAATCATAGATAAAATCTGCGAAATTTCAGGCGTTGAGTATAATACAGATGCGAGACCACCCCGTCAGGCGGACGAGCCGCCTGCCACCCCTCCCCAGAGGGGAATTGGAGAAACGCCTGGAGATATGCAAAATTCCCCTGGGGAACAAACGCAGAAGTTAAGAGAAAATTCCCCTCTGTGGAGGGGTGCCGACGGAGTCGGCGGGGTGGTCTCCCTGCGTATCATCGCCGACCATATAAGAAGCTCTGTTTTTATGGTCTGCGACAATATAATCCCGTCGAACGAAGGCAGGGGTTATGTTCTTCGCAGACTTTTGAGACGCGCGGCAAGACACGGCAAACTCTTAAAAATCAACGGCGCGTTCTTGTATAATTTAACGGATACTGTCATAGATATATCAAAACAGGCGTATCCCGAACTTGACAAAAAACGCGAATATATCAAAAAAGTTATAAAATCAGAAGAGGACAGATTTGAATCGACGGTTAATTCAGGCCTCGAAATGCTCGCGAATATAATCAAAAATATACTCCCCCCGCCGTCTGCGGACGGCACCCCCCTCAAAGAGGGAGGCAAAGAAACAAGAATCTTACCCGGGGAAGATATATTCAAACTGTACGACACTTTCGGTTTCCCGTATGATTTGACGCTTGAAATCTGCGAGGAGAATAATATAACGCCCGATAAAGACGGGTTTGATAAATTAATGCAGAAACAAGCCGCGAGAGCGAGAGAAGCCAGAGCGAATATCGACGGCTGGAGTAAAGATAAATTGGCGGGATTAACCGTAGGGCGCGCCGCCCTCGGCGCGCCGCAAAATCAAAACGATGCGCCGCAGAATCAATCACCTGATGCTGCGCCGCAAAATCTGACAGAGACAGAATTTACCGGCTATAATAGTCTCGATACAAAGGCAAAAGTCCTCGCGATTATTATAGAGGACGGCGAAAATATTATCTCTGCCGACGCGGTAAACGAGGGAGAGTTTATATTAATTCTCGACAAAACGCCGTTTTATTCAGAGAGCGGCGGTCAGGTCGGCGACTCCGGAAGAATATATAATAATCCGGACGATTACAGTCCGTTCGTTTCGGAACATACGGCCGAGGTTCTCGACTGCAAAAAAACGCCGGACGGCAAAATAATTCACGTTTGTAAAATTTCCGAATCCGGCGGCGAAATAAAAACCGGAGATGATATTCTCGCCTTCGTCGCTCCGGCTGTGAGAAGCGCAATAATGCGCAACCACACGGCGGCGCATTTACTCCAGGCGGCTCTGCGCCATGTTCTGGGCGGTCACGTCGAACAGTCCGGGTCTTATGTCGATTCCCACAGACTGCGTTTCGACTTTACGCATTTCTCGGCTATGACGGACGAACAAATCGAAGAAGCCGAAAGCTTTGTAAATAATTATATATTACTCGGTCTTGAAGTCGGGACGATTGAAACTGATATAGAGTTTGCGAAAAAAATGGGAGCTCTCGCTTTATTCGGCGAAAAATACGGCGAAAAAGTCCGGGTCGTCAGTATTAGCCCGGGGGGAAGTATCGCGCCGGTTTCTGTTGAATTATGCGGCGGAACTCATGTAAATAACACGAGCAAGCTGGGATTGTTTAAGATAATATCAGAATCTTCGACCGCCGCGGGCATACGCAGAATCGAAGCCGTAACGGGTCTCGGCGTTCTGGATTTAATCAAAAAAGACAAGGCTTTAATTTTAAATACAGCGAAAATCCTAAAGGCGAACAACCCGGCGGATATATCGAAAAGAGCCGAAACTTTAATCGCAGACCTAAAAGAATCGCAGCGTAAAATAGAATTGACGGAAGAAAAAATCGCCCTCGCGAAAACGAAAGATTTGCTGCTGCAAACGAAAAATATAGACGTTATAAATAAAAATTCAGAATCTCTTACTATAAAATATCTCGCGGTCGAATCGGCTGATATAACTCCCGACAGCGCGAAAAAAATCTGCGACGCAGTAAAATCGAGAAATCAAAACGCAGTAACGCTTATCGCCTCCGTTACGGAATTACCCGATTCTCCGGGGAATAAAAAAATAACGCTCACGGCGTCGTGCGGCGAAACCGCCGTAAAATCCGGGGCGAACGCGGGAAATTTGGTCAAGCAAATCGCGCTGCTCACAGGCGGAAACGGCGGCGGCCGCCCCGATTTCGCCGTCGCGGGAATAAAAGACCCCGCGCGTTTAACGGACGCTCTCGCCAAAGGCGAAGAAATCTTGAAAGGCATGCTAAAGGGGGATTAAATCCCCCCCTTTTTTTTACTCCGGCAGTTTCAAATATCTTAAATCAAATTTTATTCCGTCTCTCGATACCAGTATATCCGCTAAATTTTGAACGCCGATTTTTTCCCGTCCGTAATAACATTCTATGATATTCGAATCCTGTTCTATATACCAGTGTTCCGTTATACTGCTCGTCGAATATAAATATTTTTTAAACGCCCTGTCTTTTTCGCCGTTATCTTCGCTCCATACTTCTATCACCAAATCGGGACAACCGGCTATTCTGGTTTCTTTGTCGTTCTCGATATATTTATTGTTCTTAAACAGCATAAAATCAGGCTGAACATATTTTAAATTATTTATTATATGCTCTCTGAAATGTTCAGTATTACCCACGCTTCCCGCGTCTATCAGATTTATCATATCGGGCTCGATTTTTTCGCCGCTGTATACTAAACTGCAGCTGTCGGGTATTACGAATAATTCTTTCGCTTTTACTTTTTCCCATACCTCGCTGAAAAACGCGCCTATCGTCTGCCCGTGACGTTTCGTAGCGCCCATTTCAAAAATATTATCAATATTGCGCATAAAAACTAAATCCCCGAAATTTTATTTCCTGTAATTCTTATCCCTATAACTCCCCGGACGTTTCGCCGAAAAAGATTTCGGAGAGGACGCGTCGTTTTCTCTTCCCCCGTCTTTGCTGTCTTTGGCGATGACTATCCTCCGTTCGTTTTCCTGTCCGACTGAATGGGTTCTTATGCCGCCTATTTCCTGGATTGCCGCGTGTATTATTCTTCTCTCGTATGCGTTCATGGGTTCGAGCGTCACGGGTCTGCCGTATTTGATTACCCTGTCCGCCATCTTTTTCGCGAGCTGTTTAAGCGTCTCCTCTCTTTTCACCCTGTAATTTTCAATATCGAGTAATATCCTCACGGAATCAGAATCCGGACTGTCCAAATCTCCCTCGGAGTCTTTATTAACCGCAAGATAAGTAAGATATTGCAGGGAATCCAGTATCTCCCCGTGATAGCCTATCAGAGTTCCCAGATTCTCCCCGGTTATGTCCATTCTTATTTCGTCTTTCGTCTCTCCCGTAATTTTTACACTCGCGTTTAATTTCATATGTCCTATAATCTTTTCCAGAAACTTTACCGCGGTATCGCTTTTGGACATACTGCAGCTGACTTTGACTGTATACCCGGATTTTCCGCCTATTCCCAGAAAACCTTTTTTCGGCATTTCAAGAATTTCGATTTCAAGCGATAAATCGTCCGGACTCATACCGAGCTGTTTCGCCCCGGTTTCTTTCGCTTCTTCTATTGTTTTCGCAGTAACCGTAACTTCTCTTTTCATTTTATCAAACACCTTTATTTATAATTAAAAGATAATAATTAATAATTTAAATCGCAGAACCCAAAATTTAATTATGCAGGGGCGATTACCAATCGCCCGCGCTGAACATACGCAATAAATTATTTGTAGGAACGACCGCCTCTACTCCTTGCCCTCTTTCTTAAAGAGGGTGCCGTCCGCAGACGGCGGGTGTTTTCGTTCCCCCGTCCCCGTACGCAGCATCAGATTTCACAAACACCCGTCGCGCGGGTTCTTACATAATTCCTCAAACCAAAATAACATCTCCGCGCGCCACCCTCTTTAAAAAAGAGGGCTTTGCAGCAGAATCCAACCCCGCCGGTATTTCCCGGGCGATTATTAATCGCCCCTACTCGCCCTCCGCAGATTCTTCCGAATTTTCTGTCTCTTTTATCGTCTCTTCCGGTTCTGTGATTTCCCCCGTCTCTCCCGCTTCTTCTATGATTTCCGTTTCTATAGCCTCAGCAATCTCAACGGGTTTCTTCTTCTTTTTCTTTTTCTTCTTGACGGACGCTAACCCGTACTGCTGGCGCGCGAGCTGATACTCTTCCTCCGTGATTACCGGCAGGGGTATTATTTTCGCCAGAATTAATCTCTGCGTTATATCTGCTATCGACCTGAACACCCAGTATAACCCCATTGCCGCCTGCCATGTGTAAGCCATCCAGACGATTAGCAACGGCATCGTATATTCCATAATCTTCATGTTTTTGCCAAGATTCTGCGCCGTCGTCTGCGCCGTGATTTTCTTCTGAAGACGCATAGAGATAAAATTAGTCGCAAGATTCAAAAGGGGTATGAACATCAATATGCTCAGAAGCCCCGCGCTCTGCGGCGAACTCGTGAGCATTTCCCCGAAAAACGCATAGTTCACGTTCTCGAAGTTTTCGAGCCCCGCGACTCCCGCCCTCACCGTTTCGAGAGCCCGGGAATCGTTGAACAGTTCGACTATGTCAACCTGCTGTATATTCCTGATTTCGGTAAAATCAGTCAGGCTGTTATTAACCATAAAAACCTTTATATTTTCTATAACCGTATCGGAGAGTCTCGAAACGAAAGTCAAGGGCTCCCTTACTATTCTGAACAGCGCGAAAATAATAGGCAGCTGCACGAGCATAGGAAGACAGCCCGCGACCTGCGAGTAATTTTCAGATTTATGCATAGCCAGAATCTCGGCGTTCATCTTCTGCGCCGTCGCGGTATCCGTACGTCCGGCGTATTTCTCCCTGATTGCCATCTCCTTCGGTCTGATTTTCGCCATTCTGATTTGATTTCTGTGCTGTTTGACAGATAAAGGCAGCATAATAATGTTAACCGCAATCGCGAAAAACAAAATCGCCGCCGCGTAATTGCCGAATATACTATAGAGAAAATGCATGAGCGCGCCCAGCGGACGGTTTAACAGTACGTCAAAAATTTGTCCCATATTTAATTCATCTCTTTTTTCTTTCTAAATATTTTTTCCGGGACCATATCCAGTCCCGGCCTGCAAAACGGATTGCACCGCAAAATCCTGTAAACGGACAGTATAAGCCCGAATAAGAACCCGTGCCTCAAAAACGCCTGCCTCGCATATTCCGAACAGCTCGGGTAAAATCTGCACGACGGCGGCTTAACCGGACTTATGAACTTCTGGTAAAAAACAATTAATTTTACGCACAAATATTTCATAAACAAAATTAAATTAATCTATCAAATTTAATTTCAGCATAGACTTCTCCATACATTTTAAAACGCTCTGCGTTTTATTTCTCCTGTCGAAACACGGAGCTCTCCCGATTATGACTATAAAATACCCGTCCGATATCTTTCTGTTCCTGCAAATCGAATAGAACGCCTCTCTTATGACCCGTTTCGCCCTGTTTCTCTTGACCGCGCCTCCGTTTTTCGCGCTTACCGATACGCCGAGTCTAAACGGAGCGTTCCTGTTATAATTCTTCAGGGCGTAAACCGTAAGAAAATAACCCGAAGAGTATCTTCCGCGTTTAAAGACTTTAGAAAACATATGGCTCTGCTTAATCGAAAATTTCTTCATAATTAACTGATATTAATAAGATAAAACTTTTCTTCCCCTCGCGCGCCTTCTCGCCAGAACTTTTCTCCCGCTTCTGGTCTTCATTCTTTTTCTGAACCCGTGCTCTTTCTGCCTCTGTCTTTTTTTCGGCTGATATGTCCTTACCATTCTGTATAACACCTCTCTAGAAATTAATAGTTAAAAATTAATAATTGCCGCTTAAAATATCGCATACCATAAACATTATATACGGAAATTCATATAATTGTCAAGCGTTTTTTGAATTTTTTTTGAAAAAATCAATAATTACAACATTCTCCTGAAAAAAAAGCTTGACAAAATTGTCGGAATATGCGAAAATATATATGTCGCGCCGCGGCGTTAAGGGCGGCATGGCTTTGCGTTCCGAAAGGAGGGTTGAAGAAAAAACTATTTCTTCGCAAAATCCAACTGAAAGGAGTGAAGCTCATGTATGTTTGCGATTTATTGTTTTTAATAATATATTTTCTGCCGGATTTCATAGAACCGGCGAGATATATAACGATGATAATAAAAAGTAAACGCCGCCCCAAATAGCACAAGGTGTAGCGGCGTTTAATTAAATTTAAACTTCGCAAAGCCTGCCGCCTTTTAAGCGGCCGGCGCGGCTGATTGAGAGAGCGCGCAACCGCTCTTTCTTTCATTTGCATACTAATTATATCACAATTATCTACTAATGTCAAGCGAAATTAAAAATTTAATTATAAAAAGGCTTGACAAAAGTGTCGGAATATGCGAAAATATATATGTCGCGCCGCGGCGTTAAGGGCGGCATGGCTTTGCGTTCCGAAAGGAGGGTTGAAGAAAATATTATTTCTTCGCGAAAATCCAACTGAAAGGAGTGAAGCTCATGTATGTTTGCGATTTATTTTTTCTAATAATATATTTTCTGCCGGATTTCATAGAACCGGCGAGATATATCATCACAAAGATAAAAAGTAAACGCCGCCCCAAATAGCAAGGGGAAGCGGCGTTTATTTAATATAAACTTCGCAAAGCCTACCGCCTTTTAAGCGGCCGGCGCGGCTGATTGAGAGAGCGTTGCAATCGCTCTTTCTTTCATTTGCATACTAATTATACCACGATTATTTATTATTGTCAAGCGAATATAAAAAATTAATTATAATCCGAAACCAAAATAATTATTCGTATTGTTATAGCATATATCGGATATAATTTCCGACAAATATTCTAAATCTCCCGGATATTCCCCGTTCTCCGCGTAAGCGCCGACGACGTCGCATAATATACGCCTGAAATAATCGTGGCGGGTGTAAGACAAAAACGAGCGCGAATCGGTCAGCATACCGATAAAATTCGCGAGAAGCCCACCGTTCGCGAGATTGGTCAGCTGCTCCCTCATACCAAAGTTAGTGTCGTTGAACCACCACGCCGAACCGTGCTGCATTTTACCCGCGCCGCCGGGAATTATATTTAAAGCCGAATCGTTATTCTGGAAACAGCCCATTAAAGCTACGAGAGCGGCGTTGTCCGCCGGATTTATAGAATATAATATAACTTTCGGCAGCCTATTGTTTTTATCGAGCTGATTTAATAATTTTGACAGGGATTCTATGCAGTTGTATCCGCCGATACTGTCCGCTCCCGCGTCTGCTCCCCACAGCTTAAATAATCTTTCGCTGTTGTTTCTGCCTACCCCGAAATGAATCTGCATGACAAGATTCCGTTTGTAATATTCTTCGGCTAAAAATAAGATTAATTCCGTTTTATATATATCGGTTTCGTCCTGACTAAGCATAAAATCTTTATTATTCAGGGCTTTTTTTAACACCCCGTCGAGATTTATATCTGAAGTTTCCCGTTTGAACGGGATATTCTCAAAGCCGTTATCGGCCGTTTTACATCCCAGACTTACAAAATAATCCAGACGTTTTATATAAGCTTCAAAAAGAGAGTTTTTGTCTTTGATTTCTATGCCCGACGCTTCCGAAAGTTTTTCTATATATTCTGAAAAACCCGGTTTTTCTATATGCAGACCTTTATCCGGTCTGAAAGCGGGTAAAACTCTTGTCTCGAACTTTTGATTTCTATTCTCTTCCAGGATTTTTCTATGCTCTGCGAGATTGTCTGCAGGGTCGTCGGTCGTGCAGATTAATTTAACTTTAGAGTCTTTTATAATCTGCCTCGCGCTTATATTCTTTAATTTCTCGTTGCATAAATTCCAGACCTCGTCGAGGGTTCCGGGGTTTAGATTCCCGCAATAATCAAAATAAGTTTTAAGCTCAAAATGAGCCCAGACATATAACGGACTGCCTATGCATTTCGGCAGGGTGTTCGCCCACGCCGAAAACTTCTCGTAATCAGAGGCGTTCCCCGTGATATATTCCTCGCCGTAACCGTTCGACCGAATCGCGCGCCATTTATAATGGTCTCCGCACGTCAGCCATATTTCCGATATATTATTATATTTTTTATCTTCCGCAATATCTTTCGGGTTTATATGGCAGTGATAATCAATCACGGGCATATTTTTCGCCGTTTCAAAATATAATAATCGCGCCGTTTCACTATTTAACATAAAGTCTTCGCCGATAAATTTTTTCATGTTTTTTTACCCCTCCTGCATATCCTGCACAATTTAAGATAAAACGATTTCCCTGTCCTGTTCGGACGAATCGTAGAGAGCCTGCATCATCCGGGTGGTTATAATCGCCGCGTCGATATTCGACGGCAGTTTTTCTTTCGTCTTGACCGTATCTACGAAACTGTCTATTTCTTTCTGGAAGAAATCCCATTTTTCGTAACTGACTTCGACGCTTTCAAGCTTGCCGTCCTTTATTTTATATAAATCGAAATCTCCCCAGTAGTCCAGCCTTATCCCGGATTTCGTGCCGATAAAGTCTATATACGTCTCGCTTACGCCGATATTCTGCGCCCACGCTCCGTTAAGGGTGATTGTCGAGCCGGAAGTCCTTATAAATCCCGTGACGAAATCGTCCACGTCGTAAACGCCGTTATAATCCGGAGGCCCCGCCCACATATCGGTATACTGATACTCCCTCATATTTTTTGCCAGCTTGCAGAAATTTTTGCCGCTGACGGTTTTTACTTCGGGGTCGTTCAGGCAGTACATGACGATATCGAGATAGTGTACGCCCCAGTCGATTAAAACGCCGCCTCCCGCGATTTCCTTCGTGGTGAACGCTCCGCCGAGCCCCGGAATCGAGCGTTCCGCCCTGAAGCTTACGTAAACGTGGTAGATTTCGCCGAGTTCGCCGGAATCTATGATTTCCCTGATTTTTCTCACTTTTGAATTAAATCTGTTTACCACGCCTATCGAAAGCATATTGCCGGTTTTCTTCTGGGCTTCCTGCATTTTTTTCGCCTCTTCGTAAGTTCTGGCGGAGGGTTTTTCGCACAGAACCTGTTTGCCCGCGTTCAGCGCGTCTATCGAGATTTGCGCGTGCGTATTATTCGGCGCGCATATAGATACCGCGTCGACTTTCGGGTCGCCGAGAGCTTCCCTGTAGTCTGTGATTGCCTTTGCGCCGCCTTGGGTATACTCTTTCGCGGCTTTTTGCGCTCTCTCGGGGATAATATCGCAGAAATACAGGATTTCAGCTTTAGCGTTATTTTTGTAGGACGGGATATGCGCGGCGTTTGCGATTGTACCGCAGCCGATAACCGCAATATAGATTTTCTCGTTTTCCAGCATAAAAAATTTTCTCCTGTGTTTTTTATTTTATTTATAAAATTATATTGACTTTTATTTAATTATGTGTTATAATGAAGACAGAAACAGAAAGTAAGCCGCAAAGCGGCTCGCCCTAATTTACAGTAAAATAACCGTACACATTTGGCGTTGTGATGGCGGTTATTTTACATTTATCGAGAACAAATTCATAAGTAAAAATATTATACTTATGCGTATTATCATATAAAATATACGTTTTAACTTGTTACTTTTCATGCTCCCACCTCCTTTCTCTCTGCATAAACTTGCAGAGTATAGGGTGGCGGGCGTAACCGCTCCACATTTTACTTTCTGTTTTTAAATTGCCGCTGATTGCGGCAATTTATATTTTACAGAAATATTATGTCGAAATATAGATTAAATTATAAAAATTTCACGAATACAGCCGTTGACAAAACGTATAGTTTGTGATATAGTATAAATTAATGGCGAAAGACCTTGGATTTTGGGATAAATATGTCTGATATTCGTTGGCTTACGCGGTCGGGGAGTTCTCCTTTTACTGCCGTAATTCAATGAAAGGAGGACATATAAATGGTAAATATTCTCTTTAACGTTTTTATCGGAATTATGGTATGGATTGTATGCGGTTTAATACAAAAAGCTACATATAGTATCATCAGACTGATTAAAAACAAAAAGAAGAACGATGACCGTTCCAAAAACCATCGTTCTTAAGACAGACGAAGAAAGGGATAAAACCCTTTCTTTTTTTTAATTGCGAGACCGATGAACCACCCAAAGACCATCGTTCTTGACCCAGCGAAGAAGGGGATAAAACCTCTTCTTTTTATACATTATAACACATATTTTCACCCGTGTCAACAGCCGTAACAAAAAAAGTTCAAAAAAAATTTTTTATTTTCGCGGAACTTTTTAAAATTATTCAGGTATAATAAACTACAAGCGAATAAACAAACGCAAAAAAAACTTATAAAATTATTTTTTATTTATTTTAAAGGAGGTACATAAATTATTATGTCCAAATCGAAATTATCAAAATTTTTATCGCTCACCCTTTCTATTATGCTCGCGCTTACTCTCGTTCTGTCAGCCATGGTTCCCGTATCGGCCGAAGAACCCGAACCGGACGTCGAAGTCCCGGAAATTTTCGCGCATTTCGAAGACTACGACGAAGAGACCCTGCGGAGACTGAAATTCGGAGAAGCCGGCTTTAACCTCGGAACGTCCGACGGAGAAATGGACGAACTTCTCAAAGAAGCCATAACGAACGTAAAACTCGCGATTGACATCGACGACGAAATTTATACTAATTTTGAATATTATTTTTATCTCGGCGACGGATATTATAATCTCGACAGCTTCTATTTAACGTGGCGTTCGGACGACTGGAACTCCACTATTAACGTCCAGGTTACGACGGACGGCAAAATCCAGTATTTTTACTCCTACTCATGGACCGACGACAGCAACAAAAAACAAATCAGCTTCGCGGAAATAACGAAAGAACAGGCGCTCGTCAACGCCGAAACGTTTTTGAAAAACGTCCTCGAAAATGAATTTGACGAATTTAAACTGGCTAACGTTAGTTTATATTACCCGTCGAGAAGTTACAGTATAAATTACGTCATAAATCACGACGGTTTCGACTATCCCGATTTCAACCTCTCCGTCGAAGTAGACAAAATAACCGGAGAAATCACGAGTTTCTACAGAAACACAAGTCAGCTTTTCGATATAACGAACGCTTTCGAATTTGAGGATTCGACTTCTACTATATCCAGAGAAGAAGCTCTCGCGGCATATCTCGAAAATATAGGGCTCGAACTGGCGTACGCAAGCTATTTCGACTGGCAGACGAGAGAATTGACAATACAGCCGGTTTACAGACTCACGGGAAATAACTGGAGTCAGGTTATAAGCGCGGTAGACGGCGGTTTAGTCACTCTCGATTTCGATATCAGACCCGCGGCGGGCGGCGGCATGGATAACGGCGGGGCTGTTTACGGCGAACCCGAACCCATGACAGAAGCGTCTAACTCAGGCTTAAATTACGACAGAGCCAGAGCGGTCCAGCTCTCCCCGGCTGAAGAAGCGGCAATCGAATCGGTCGGCGATATTATAAACCACGAAGAAGCTTTCAAAAAAGCGGTCGAAGCCCTCGAACTCGATATCGATGCAAACGATTATTCGGTCAACGTTAATTTCCAGACGGATTATATAAACCAGAATCAGCATCTCTGGAGTATAAATTTAAGCAGACAGGAAAGAACTGTCTATGAAAACCATAATTTTAATATCGACGCGAAAACCGGGGATATAATCAGCTATTACGGCTATCACAACGATTATTCGAGATATTACGGTTATATTGACTTTGAAGAAAATGAAGAAGAAGAAATCGAAGAGCCCGAGTATCTCTACACCTATGAAGAAGCTCTCGGAATCGCGACTGCAAAAGTCAAAGAACTTCTCCCCGATTACGCGGATTTTGAAAAAGATTTCGCGAGGATTGACAGAATTAACAATTACGAAATTACCCCGGTAATGCTCAGACGCATGATAATGGCCGGAGAAATCTCGCCCGACGTTTTGATTGAACAAATCGAAGAAATCGCAAACGCAAAACAGCCGTCTTATTATTTCTACTGGGTAAGAACCGCGAACGGTCTGAATTTCGGCGACAACTCTATAGTTTTCATGCTCGACAACGAAACCGGCAAAATAACAAACTACGGCTTAACATGGTATCAGGACGCAAAATTCCCCGCCGTTGATAATATAGTATCTGAAAAAGCGGCTCTCGAAGAGATTGCGGATTTCGGCGGATACAACATATATTATGCGTCTAACGGCAGAACGGAAGACGATTCGAAAGTAAACGTCTCGCTTATTTACAGATTTGACAATACGACTATGGTCGACCCGTTCACGGGCAAGGCAATCGGCTGGGATTTCAAAGAACCCGTGATATACGAGTATTCAATCCCGAATTATCAGGATTTGGAAGACCACTGGGTTGAAGAAACAGTTAAAATTCTTTCTGACAACGGCATATACGTGAGAGAATGGGGCGGCGAGAATTTTAACCCCGACAAAGAAATCACGAGAGGCGAATTTTACTCCTATCTCGAGTTTTACAGAAATTTCTACTGGTATACGGGACTTGAATCAAGCGTATTCGTCAGGTCGGACGCATATATAAACACGATGTACGACCCAATCGAAGACGCGGATAAAATCATAACGAAACAGGAAGCGATTAAAATAGTCTGCGATATGGTAGGTTACGGTAAAATCGCGGAATATCCCGAAATATTCGTTTATCCGTTCGGCGACGAAGACGGCTGCGACGAAGAATACAGAGGCCATATAGCGATATTAAAAGCCCTCGGCATAATCGAAGGCGACGGCAACGGCAATTTCAACGCGAAAAAAGAAATGACAAGAGCGGAATCGGCAGTAATCGTATATAATATAATCATAGCCGCGATAGGGTAAAGAAAATATAAAGCGCGATATAACGGCAAAAAAGGGCGGATATTATTATCCGCCCCAATCTATTAGACTCGGCGTTTTATATAAAATTTAAAAAATAAAAAAAATATTGAATAAACCCCTTGACAATTTTCTTTAAATCTGATATAATGTAGATTGCGTTGATAACGGGAGAGTTCCCGAGCGGCCAAAGGGGGCAGACTGTAAATCTGTTGTCTTCGACTTCGGTGGTCCGAATCCACCCTCTCCCACCAATTCTGTCCGACAGGCAGAAATGAAAGAAAGAGCGGTTACAACGCTCTCTCAATCAGCCGCGCCGGCCGCTTAAAAGGCGGCAGGCTTTGCGAAGATTATTTTATAATAAACGCCGCAAACCTTTAGTATCGGGGGCGGCGTTTACTTTTTATCAGATTTATTATATATTTCGCCGGTTCTATAAAATCCGGCAGATAATATATTACTAAAAATAATATTTCATAAACATACATGAGCTTCACTCCTTTCAGTTGGATTTTTGCGAAGAAATAATATTTTCTTCAACCCTCCTTTCGGAACGCAAAGCCATGCCGCCCTTAACGCTGCGACGCGACATATATATTTTCTCACATTTCGACAGTTTTGTCAAGCGCTTTTTAGTGAATAATTCACATAAATTCTTTTACGAAGCCTATATTATCAAAAATATAATTCGGCGAATACGAGAACAGACCGGGAGTTTCGAGTGAAGAAACCCCCGATAAAACTAAAATCGTGTCGATTTCAGATTCGAGCCCCGCGACGATATCAGTATCCATTCTGTCGCCTATAATCGCCATTTCAGCCGTCCGGCAGTCTAGTATTCTCTTGCCGTTCCTCATCATGAACGGGTTGGGTTTGCCGATATAATACGCGGCTTTCCCGGTCGTCAGTTCAATCGGAGAGACAAGCGCCCTGCAGGCGGGGATTATGCCGTCTTCGGTCGGACCGGTCAAATCTGGATTCGTGCCGATTAGTTTCGCTCCGCCGTTAATTAACTTTACGGCCTTTAATATATTCTGGTAATTATAATTTTTCGTCTCTCCGATAATAACGTAATCGGGATTAACGTCGTTCATCATGATTCCCGCGTCGTAAAGCGCGTTCAGAAGACCCGCCTCGCCGATTACGTAAGCGGTACACCCCGGAGCCTGATTTTTTACGAACGCCGCGGTCGCGAGAGCGCTCGTGTAAAAATGCGACTCGCCGACGTCAAGGCCAAGTCTGGCGAGTTTCTGCTGAAGCTCTCTCGGCGAACGTTCGCTCGAATTAGTCAGAAACAGAAATTTTTTGTCTTCTCTTCGCAGCCAGTTCACAAAATCGACCGCTCCCGGGAGAAGATAATTCCCGTGATATATAACTCCGTCCATATCGCACAGAAAACCTTTTTTATCCCGTATTTTGTCAATATTATATTCGGACATATTTTATTATTACCCCCGGTTTAATTAAATTTAAAATAATTAAAAAATTCCTGTTGACTTTTGTTCTGTTATGGTGTATAATTAAGATTGACGGTTTTGACGGTCAGCTCAAATATTTAGGTTATATTTTGAATTAGTCGCCCTGTTGAGCTGGGGGCGGCTAATTTATATATATTATATCACACTTAAACATAACAGTCAACAAAATAAAAAATAATATTTTCTAAAACCCCGCGAGTTCCGCCGTTTTTTTCAGAGAATCGGCGGAGTGTCTCAGGGCTTTTATTTCTTCGGGAGAAAACGGCGTCTCTATTATCGAGTCTATGCCTTTGTCGTTTACTACGGTCGGCACGCTCAGGCATATATCCCGTATGCCGTATTCCCCGTCGAGGTAACTCGAAACGGTTAAAATAGAATTTTCCCCGCCCGTTATACACTCGATAATTCTCTTGACTGAAAGAGCGATTGCGTAATACGTCGCGCCTTTTCTGTCTATTATCTCGTAAGCGGCGTTTTTTGTTTTCGTCTCGTATTCGCTTCTGCAGATTTTTTTGTCTAAATCCCCGCAGCGTCTGCATATATCGCAGTATTTGTCTATATTTATTCCCGCGATACTCGTTAAACTCCACGCGGCGACCTCTGTGTCCCCGTGTTCGCCTATTATATAAGTGTGAATATCGCGTACGTCTATATTTACCCTCTCCCCGATTAGATATTTTAAACGCGCCGTATCGAGGACAGTTCCAGAGCCGAATACGTTTTTTTTGCTTAACCCCGA
The DNA here is from genome assembly GCA_009777355.1 of Oscillospiraceae bacterium. Lineage (GTDB taxonomy): Bacteria > Bacillota > Clostridia > Oscillospirales > WRJC01 > WRJC01. Next base: position 21,527 of record WRMA01000017.1, read on the forward strand.
GATTTTTATCGAAATATAAGTCAGTATATCGACCGGATTCGTCACTACCAGAATCACGGAGTCAGAACTGCAGTATTTTAGAATCCCGTCGAAAATATCTTTGAAAACATCGATATTGCGCTTTAATAAATCTATTCTCGTCTCTCCCGGTTTCTGATTGACCCCGGCGGTTATAATTATAATAGAAGAATCTTTTATAAGCTCATATCCTCCGGATATAATTTTAACCGGGGAGACAAAACTAATCCCGTGATTCATGTCCATAACGTCGCCCTCGGCTTTATTTTTATTTATATCGACCAGAACGATTTCCGAAGCCAAACCGGACTGCATAAGGGTATAAGCCGTAGTCGAACCGACGAACCCCGCGCCGATTACAGATATTTTACCTTTGAATTTAAACATAATAAATAAAACTCCCGCATTATTAAAATAAATTTTTAATAATATTATACCCTCTAAAAAAAAATTAAGCGCGTTCTATATAAAAAATATTCACATTTATCTGATATAGTGAATTGTATATAAGTTTAGCGTTTGCTAAAATCTGCGGCAAAGCCCTCTTTTTTAAAGAGGGTGGCAGCCGCGTAAGCGGCTGACGGGTGTTTTTGGAATTGATGATGAGTACGGGGAGACGAAAACACCCGCCGTCTGCGGACGGCACCCTCTTTACGAAAGAGGGCAAAGATAGTAAATACGTCAAGGGCATAACTCGTGTTATATTAAAACCAAAATTTTTATTATTCGGGGAATTTACATGAAACCAAAATATTTTTTAGCGCTCGTTTTAATTTTAACGCTTTCTGTATGCGGAACGCTTTTTTCCTGCGCAGACGTCGGAAATCCCGGCGGCGAAGTAAACGAAAGTGAAATTGAAAATATAAATACAAATATAAATATTGATACGGGAGAGGATATTATGAGAGAAGATAAATCGATTGACAGGCGTATAATTATCGAAAACGGCGAATTTAAGGCCGGCGGCAAAAAAATCTGGTTCAACGGAGTTAACACGCCGTGGCATAAATGGAACGATTTCGGCGGCGGTTACGACGATTTCTGGTGGAACGAGCATTTTAAAGCCCTGCGCGAAAACGGAGTAAACAGCGTAAGGGTATGGATTAACTGCAACAACGACAACGGCGCGATAATTATAAATGATGCCGGCATGATAACCGGCGCGTCTCAAAAACACTGGGCTGACTTGGATAAATTTTTCGAAACGGCGGAGAGAAACGGCATATATATCATGGCGACCCTGCTTTCGTTCGACCATTTCAAGAGCGGTTCTGCCCAGAGATGGCGCGATATGCTCGCAAGCGATGAAACGGCAGATTCTTTCGCCGAAAATTACGTTACGCCGTTCGTTAATAGATACAAGAATAATCCGTATCTCTGGAGTATAGATTTGTGCAACGAACCCGACTGGGTTTATGAAAATCCCGAATGTGGCAATATACCCTGGGAACAGATTTCAAATCTTCTCGCCCGCGCGGCCGCCGCGATACATGAGAACAGCGATATCCTCGTAACCGTTGGGTTGAGTTTTCCCAAATATAATTCGGACGGCCCGGGCTCGGCTTACGAAGGCAATAAAATATCGGACGAATTTCTGCAAAGTCTGTATGATAATCCCAACGCTTATCTCGACTTTTGGTCGCCGCACTATTACGACTGGGTAGGGCCGTGGTACGGCGTACCGTTTTACTCTACCCCGTCCGGACAAATGCCCGGAGGGTGGGCTCTCGACGGGTCAAAACCCGCGTTAATCGGCGAGTGCAGGGCGAAAGGCTCAAACGGTGAGACGCAGGGAACTGAAAACAACACGCTGATTACAGACTATGAAAACGCATATTTAAACGGTTGGCAGGGCGTTATGGCGTGGACTTCCAACGGCGTAGACGGAAACGGCGGCTTCGAGGACGTAATTTTGGCGACGAATTATATGGCGGAAAAATACGGGGATATGATATTCCCGTTGGATTAAAATAAGAAGCTGTATACAAAGACGAGGAAGACCACCCCGCCGTCTGCGGACGGCACCCCTCCACGGAGGGGAATTAATAAAACTCCGGAACTGTCGCAAATTCCCCTCCGTGGAGGGGTGGCAGCGACGTTAAGTCGCTGACGGGGCGGTCGTTTCCCTTTGA
>WRMA01000018.1 GCA_009777355.1 Oscillospiraceae bacterium
TATTTCTGATATTCCCCAAGCTGTGGAAATTATACGCAAAAGCTTTGCGACAGTAGCGGAGGAATTTGGTCTGACTGAAGAAAATTGCCCGAAACATACCGCTTTTTCCACTACTATAGAAAAATTGCAAAAGCATATAGACTGGGGCTGGCTTATGTACGGCTTTTATGACGGGGAATGTTTGGCGGGATATGTTGCGGTTTCCAAAGAATACGGAACTGACAGAAACGCGTATGAAATTCATAATCTCGCCGTTCTGCCCGAACACCGGCATAAAAAATACGGCGAAAAATTACTTGATTTCTGTAAGTTAAAAATAAAAGAATTAGGCGGCGTACAAATAAATATAGGGATTATCGAAGAAAATACTATACTTAAAAATTGGTACGCTCAAAACGGCTTCGTTCATACGGGTACAAAAAAGTTCGACTTTTTCCCGTTTACCTGCGGCTATATGGAATATATACTGTAGGGGAGGAAAATCATGTCTGAAATATATTCTTCAAAGATATTAAACATATCAAAAAGCGAACGCGAAACGGAAGATTTCGCGTTCGGACTCGCGCGTTCGGGTCAAATAAAAACCGGCGATATAATCGCGCTTTACGGAGATTTAGGCGCGGGCAAGACTGCCTTTACCCGCGGTCTTGTAAGGTTTTTTTCGCCGGAATCGCGAGTCGCAAGCCCGACGTTCTCTCTTGTGAATCAGTATAAAAATATATTTCACTTCGATATGTACAGAATTAATTCAGAAGAAGATTTATTATCTATAGGCTTTTATGATTATCTCGATAATTTATATAATAAGATAATAATTATAGAATGGTTTGATATAATTAAAGATTTTTTTGACGAAAATACTATTAATATAGAAATCATAAAATTAAATTTTGACGAAAGAAAAATTATTTTTGAAAGGCTTTTAAAATAAATGCTTATACTTGGTATCGATACGGCTACAAAAACAGCGTCGGCGGCCGTCGCGGACTTTGAGTCTCCAGCCCCCCTTGTTAAAGGGGGGAGCGACGAAGTCGCAGGGGTGTGTGGGGTTGTTTTAGCCGAAATAACGTCAAACGGCGCTCTGTCTCATAGCGAAAATCTCATGCCGATTATAGACTATAGCTTAAAATGCGCGGGGGTTTGCCTTAACGATATAGATTTGTTCGCGGTCGCAAACGGTCCGGGTTCGTTTACCGGTATAAGAATAGGCGTAGCGGCGATTAAAGGCCTGGCGTTCGGCTCCGAAGAAGATAACTGCATAGGCGTATCTTCGCTCTACTCTCTGGCGTATAATTTTTACGGCTTCGATTCTGAAAATATCCTGATTCTCCCTGTTATTGACGCGAGAAGAAAGCAGGTATATAACGCGGTTATTGACATATCTGAAAAATTAAATTTTAGATATATAAAACAAGACAGGATAATTACGTTAAGCGAGCTTGAAGCCGAGTTAAACTCTGAATTTTCAGGCCGTAAAATAATTTTTACCGGCGACGCCGCGGATATGTGTTACGAAGAGATTAATTTCAGCGGGAAAATTAATATCCCGGAAATATTAAAGAAGCCGTCGGCTTCGGCTTTGTGCAGAGCGGCGTTCGAAGAATATAAAAAGGGCGGATTGATTCATCCGCGAATATTATCGCCGTCGTATCTAATCAAAACCCAGGCCGAACGGGAATATACGGAGAAAAAACTTGGAAAATAAAATAAATAAAAATAAAGCGCAAAATATTATAGAGCTGATAAATTCTTCCGGCGCGATTATAACGGAGGGAGCGATATCCGTTTTAAGCGCTATCGATTCCGGCAACTCTGAAATATTAAAAATAATATTAAAAAGCGGCGTAAAAAACAAAAAAGCGGATAAAATACTCGCGGCGGCAAAGAGAAAAAATATAAAAACCGAGTTTTTTTCAGCCGGCGAAATGCTGGAATTTGAACAAAACATAAAGAATACGGGGCTTTATACTCTCGGCAAAACGCACGGGGGAATTATCGCGGTAACGTCGAAACGCAGATTTTTATCCCCGCGCGAATTAATGGAAATCCTGCCCGAATCTCCAAAATATGTTTCGGCGGCGATAATCGAGGGAATAGAGGACCCGTATAATCTGGGCTATGCCGCGAGAGCTTTATATACCCAGGGAGTCGGCGCGCTCATTTTACCCGAGAGGGATTTCGGATTTTCAGAATCCGTAATAGAAAGAGCGTCGACCGGGACTTTCTCGAAAATGCCGGTCGCGGTGTTTTCCAACAATAAAAATAATGAAACGAACGCGAAAATCGATTTGATAAATATTTTAAAGCAAGAAAGATTTAAAATATACTGCATAGACAAAAAAATCCCGGCTAATTCTAATATTAAAACAAACGGTCTGTTCGGGGTAAAATTCGCGGACAGGACGGTTTTTATAATAGGCGGCGAAAAACGCGGCATATCGAAGGATTTTCTGGAGCATGCCGACGAAATCGTAAGCATACCCTACGCTAAAAAATTCCCTCATTCTCTCGCCGCCCAAACCGCCGCGACTATAATATCTTACGAAATCCACAGGCAAAGGGAGCTGAAATTAATTGAACCCTGAAATAAAACTCAGGACATACAAAAAAGAACTCGATTATTCCTACGCTCTGGGAGCGTCGCCCGTAATCGAACTCCTGCAAAACAGACCCGGAGACTGCTTTAGAATTATATTCAGTCCGTTATATTCCGACAGGGAAAATAAAATAAAAAATCTCTGCGGTAAATATAAGATTTTATGCGAGGAAAATCAGAGATTAATAAATATATTGTCCCCGAAAGAAAACTGCTATGTGATTGCGGCGTTTAAAAAACGCCGGGAAAATATAGATTTAGATTTAAATAAATCGCATATAATACTGGATAATCCGTCGGATATGGGAAATCTGGGGACTATAATAAGGTCGTGCGCCGGCTTCGGCATAGAAAATATCGCGGTAATCGGCGCCGGAGCGGACGCTTATAACCCGAAAGTCATACGCTCGTCGATGGGCGCGTTTTTTCGCGTTAATATAAAATATTTTAAATCCGTTTACGATTATCTCGATATTTACGGCGAAGGACGCGAAATCTATACTTTTACGCTTAACGCGGATTATAGTTTATCCGAACTGGAAATAAACAAAAAAAACATATATTCGCTGATTTTCGGAAACGAATCTTCGGGTCTCGATTATAATATATATAAAAAAATCGGCAGAAGTATAATAATAAACCATTCGGATAAAATAGATTCGCTTAATCTTCCCGTTGCGGTAGGCGTCGCATTGTTTTGGTTTAATAAATAAAAATATTTAAAAACAACAGAAATCTAATCGTCAGTCATGCGTTTTTCTGTTCCTGACTATTTCTATAGCCTGAAGAACCTCAACCGTTATTTCCATTCTTTCCGATGCGTTTAATTTCAAAACCCTCGCGTACAGTTCGCCTTTGTTCGTCGTTATATAATGCGGCGTCAATTTATTCAACGCGATTGCCGCCGCGTCGTAAACGCATATATCGCACGAACATATGTCTTTGTCTCTCGCCATAGACGCTTTCACCTGGTCGACGACGGCGTCCTCCATTATGTTAAATATATGCTCCCCGTGAACGCTCCTGATATTTTTGGCGTTATCCATAGTTAAAAAATCCTTTCGTCTTAATTATTAACTATCAATTCTTAATTATTAATTTTTTTAAATTTAGCGTATGTACCCATGATTTTTTTAGAGCCCGCCGTGTCGAACGCAACCTCATACAAAGTATCCCCCGATAAATCCTCGGCTTTTATTATAAGCCCGTCGCCGAAACTCGGGTGGGTAACCAGGTCTCCCTGTTTAAATTCCTGAATATATTCGGGTTTCTTTTCTCCCGGTTCGCTATGGTTTCTCGCGCTCCCCGTCGTGTAACGGGTCGCGAACTCGCCGTCCTCCGAAATCTTCGGCGGATATTTCTTCTGCGAACCGAATCCGAGCGACGGCATACGCCCGCGCTCGCTCTCCGGCATTTTTACGTGCGCCGCCGCGTCTTCCGGGATTTCCCCGACAAATCTCGATATTTTATTGAAACTCGTCCGTCCGTAAAGCAGTCTCTCCCTTGCGTAAGTTATATATAACCTCTCTCTCGCCCTCGTTACCGCGACGTACGCGAGACGGCGCTCCTCCTCTATTTCTCCCGGCTCCTCGGCCGACTGTCTCGACGGGAAAAGATTTTCTTCCATTCCGGGAAGAAAAACGACCGGAAACTCGAGACCTTTCGCGCTGTGAATCGTCATGAGGGTCACGGCGTCGGCGTTCTCGTCGTAATTATCTATGTCCGAAATCAAAGCGACTTCCTCCAGAAATCCCGTCAAACTTGATATTCTGTTTCCGTATCCCTCGTTTTCGATTTCTTCAAGCTCCGATATTTCCGCTATTTCTTCCCGTTTCTTTTGGGTATAGCTTATAGCCTGGGATATCAGCTCTTTTATATTATCCAGCCTGTCTCTTTCTTCTTTGCCCGAATCCTCGAGCATCGTCCTGTAACCGCTGAAATCAAATACTTTCTCGAAAAATTCCGGTAAACCCTCCGTTTTCTCCAGCTCTATAAAATTATTGATTAACTCCGCGAAATTCTTTAGTTTATTTATATTTCTCGTCAGCTCCGGATATTTGTCCGCGTTCTCTATTATTTCGAACATGCTTCTGTTTTCAGACGAGGCGAGCTGCTCTATAACGGAAATCGTCGTTTCGCCTATGCTTCTTCTCGGAACGTTTATTATGCGCTTTAATCTCGCCGAATCCGAAGTATTATTCACCACGCAGAAATAGGCCAGCATATCTTTTATTTCTTTTCTCTCGTAAAATCTCACCCCTCCAAGAACCCTGTAGGGAATACCGGATTTTGCGAAAGCGGTCTCTATGTTCGCCGCCTGAGCGTTCACTCTGTAGAGTATGGCCATATCCTTATATTTTTTATTATTATCCGTTAATTTTATAATTTCGTCTATTATATAATCGGCCTCTGAATTTTGGTTATTATTTTCTTTAATCGCTATTTTAACGCCTTCTTCTTTATTCGTCCAGAGGGATTTCCCCATTCTTCCCTCGTTGTTTTTTATAATCCCGTTCGCGGCCTCGAGAATGATTTTCGTCGACCTGTAGTTCTGTTCGAGCTTTATAAGCTTCGCGTCTTTGAATCTCTCCGCAAAGCTTAATATATTCTCGATAGTCGCGCCTCTGAATTTATATATGCTCTGGTCGTCGTCTCCGACTGCCATGACGTTATTATTCTTCTGCGACAAAAGGGAAATCAAAGCGTACTGCGCGTAGTTAGTGTCCTGATATTCGTCCACTAAAATATATTTGAACTTATTATTATAATATTCCCTTACGTCGTCCTGGGTTTCCAGAAGATTTACGGTAAGGGCTATTATATCGTCGAAATCCAGGGCGTTCGATAATTTAAGCCTTTTCTGATATTCAGAATATATTCTCTTTACGTCCTGTTCTTTTTTATTATAAATACTCTTACTGTTCCGGCCGAACTCTTCGGCGTAAACGAGCGCGTCTTTCGATTTGCTGATTGCCGAGCTTACATATTTTACCGGCATATTGTCGTCGCTTATATTAAACTCTTTCATAATCGAAGTGATTTGACGCTTTACGTCGTCGCTGTCATAAATAGTAAAATTAGAATTATAACCGAGCCTGTCTATATATCTTCTCAAAATCCTTACGCATACGGAATGGAACGTCCCCGCCCAGATATCGTCCGCCTCGTCTCCCAGAATATTTTTGAGCCGGTTTTTCATCTCCCGCGCGGCTTTATTGGTGAAAGTAATCGACAAAACGGAATACGCGGGGCATTTACTATACGCGAACTGTTCCAGGATATTATCCAAATCTTTCAAATCCTCCGGATTTCCGGGGTTTAAATTTCCCGCGTATTTCAAAACGGACTCGAGAGTGTCGACTTCGGCCTGATTTATCTTAATATTATCGTCATGGCCCGCCCCGTTGAAATACGCTCCGCCGTATTTTATAAGAAAAGCGATTCTGTTTACGAGAACGGTCGTCTTACCGCTTCCCGCACCCGCTAAAATAAGCAGGGGGCCTTCGTTCGTGTAGACGGCTTCCCTCTGTTTTACGTTAAGTCCGGCGTAACGCATATCAAAAAGTTTTTGTTTCATACCCGCGTATTTTTCTTTTAAAATTCTATCGCTCATTTTATTCTTCCACTCTCATTTCTTTTTCTAATCTAACAATTTCATTATCAATACTCTGAATAAGCTCGTTTGATATGCAATGCTTTATGCAGCCAAGGGCAAATTCGTTTGTAAGAACTCCGTAATTATGCGACGCCGTATTCCTGAACTCTCTTATTATAATTCTGCTGAAATTAATTTTATTTATTGTCGCGTCTTTTAAATTCTTCGTCAATTCAAAAATATCTCCTACCATTTGAACCAATCCCCGCCTTGCGGCGTAACCGATACGAGACGTTTGTAAATCAGAAGCGCTCGTTATTTTATAGCTTATTAATTCCTGTTTTAGAAGCTGCTGCTGCCGGCGAATATTTTTTAATATCTTTAATTCTCCGATATTATTTCTCATAAATCCAAATCACATCTCTTTCAATTTCTTCTCTTATTTTCTCGTTTTCGGGATATTCGAGAGCTTTATATTCTATTATATCAACTTTTTTCTTATAGTTTTTCCTAAAAATATTTCTGATACCGCCGCACAATTTCATATAATTAACGGCGCTTTCCGCCATTAAATTAATATTTTCGGGATATATATAATCGATAACTAAATCTATGTCGCTGACGTTGATATGCTCGTTCCGTGAAACAGAACCGAATATTCCCACTTTAACGACTGAATGTCCGTAATCAAAATCAGAAAGCGAAATCGAAACTTCTTTTGCGATATCGTCTACCGTAAGCATATAACTACTCCCATGCATTAATTACCTACTCTTTCCTCAATAATCTTGCGAAATCTTCGATCGACGCGTTTCTACCCACTGCCAGACGCCTGATTTTAAAATCGCTTATATCCGTTCTATGAAACCCCCAGTCCGTGCTTATTCCGAACTGGTAAAACTCCCCCGCCTTTTCTGTTACGGTCTGATTATATCCCCCGCCCGGATAAGAAATTGCGTGAACGGTTCTACCCGTCTGCCGCTCTATCTTACTTTTAGAATCCCTGAGTTCCCTCTCCAATCTTTCGGAATCGCCGCTTATTTCAGCGAGATTAGCGTGGGTCACGGTGTGACTCTCGAATTTTACAAGCCCCGAATCGCTCATCTCCCGGATAATCTCCGGAGTCAATATCTCTTTTTTTGCCGGTTCAGTCACTAAAAAAATCGTGATTTTTACATCGTATCCGTCTTTCTGATATTTTTGCAGAACCGGGAATATCTCAGTATAATTCTCTATATATCCGTCGTCGAAAGTAATAAATACAGGGTTTTCTATATTATATAAACTATACCAGTCGTCGAATATACAGAAATTATAATTATTGTCAATCAGATATTTGATTTGCCTGTCAAATTCGGACGGCTTAATAAATAAGTCGGGGTCGACAATCCTGCCGTCCGCGTTTTCAACCGCGGGGTCTTCTTCGGACGACGTGTGATACATCAGAACCGGAAAACTAACCGGCTCTTTATAATTATCTTCCGAAAAAACGGATTCGCTGTCCGTATCCGTATTATTATCTGTGTTTACTCCCGACTGCGAACACCCGGCGAACATAAAAACTATAACAAAAACCAAAATTAAAATTTTTCTCATCAGTCTAACTTAATCCCTCCCATAAACCCTGAAGATAAACCGCGCCGAGAGCCCTGTCGTATAAACCGTAACCCGGCTTACCCGTCTCGCCCCAAATCATTCGTCCGTGGTCCGGTCTTATATACCCGTCGAAATCTATATCGCGCATAGCCCTAACTATCTCTCTCATATCCAGCGAACCGTAAGACGACGGGTGAGCCGTCTCGTTGAAATCCCTCTCCCCCGTGATTTTTACGTTTCTCGCGTGGATAAACCCGATTTTTTTATTCCTGCCGAACTCTCTTATCATTCCCGCAATATCATTTTCAGGAGAACAGCCAAGAGAACCCGTACATAAAGTCAGTCCGTTCGCTTCGCTGTCGTAAATATCTAAAAATCTCCCGAGATTTTTCCCGTTCGTTATTATCCTGGGCAAATTGAACACGGACCAGGGCGGGTCGTCGGGGTGAATCGCCATTTTAACCGAACGCTCCTCGCAGGTCTTTATTATCCCCCTGATAAAATAAGCCAGATTGTCAAAAAGTTTTTCTTCGCCGATATTTTTATATTCGCCGAGCAGGGATTTCAATTCTTCTTTCGTATAGCTCGAATCCCATCCCGGAAGAGACAGCTCGCCTTTATTGGGGTCCATAGCCAAAATCTCGCTCTCCCTGTAAATCAGCGCGGTCGAACCGTCTTTATTCTCGTAAAATAAATTTGACCGAAGCCAATCGAACACCGGCATAAAATTATAGCATATGACTTTAACTCCCGCGTCCGCCAGTTTTTTAATATTATTTATATAGACCTGAATATATTCGTCCCTTGATTTTTTCCCGAGCTTTATATCCTCGTGCACGGGAACGCTCTCGACCACTTCAAAGGACAGGTTATCTGCGTTTGCCCGGGATTTAATTGAATTTATAGAGTCGTCTTTCCATTCTTTACCGACGGGAACGTCGTAACACGCCGAGACTATGCCATGCATCAAGGGTATCTGCGATATGTTTTTAAGAGATACGGGGTCGCTCTCCCCGAACCACCGAAACGTCATTTTCATAAAACGATAATCCTCCGCTTTGTTTTTATATATTTATATTACTTCAGTTTCTTGATTCTTATGTCTTCCTCTCCCGTAAAATTCAAGGTTTTAAACTCTCCGAACATTCTCGATGCTATTCTCGGGTCGTATTTCATCCATATTTCTTTTGCGGTTAAATTTGTATTTATTATCATGTTTTTACCGTCGATTAAACGCATATTTATAAGATTATATAAAGAAGACGCGGACGTATTTCCCCTATATTCCGTACCTAAATCGTCTATAATAAGCAAATCGCACGTCATGTATCTCTCTATTATACCGGCGTCGAAACTCCCCTGATGCGAAAATCTCTCTTTTTCAAAAGAATACAAAATACTCCGAGCCGAATTATAATAAACGTCGCGGCCTTTATTTATTATTTCCCCCGCGATTGCCGACGATAAATGCGTCTTTCCCAGTCCCGTCGGACCTATAAACAACAAATGCTTTCTGGCGACGTCCGGATACTTACCCGCGAATTTTCTGCAGAAGTCGTAAACTTCCTTCATCTCGCCGTATTCGCCGCCGTAATAATCCAGGTTAAAATTTTTAAACGTCTGCTCTTTGATAATTTTCCCGAACCCCGAATTATTTATACTCTCGGCAATCAGCGCTTTTTTAAGACACCTGCATAATATACCGTCGGATTTATAGCCCGTATCACCGCAGAGCTTACATTGATAAACCGGCTCCGCGTAATTTTCGCCGTACCCCGCTTCTATTATAAGCGATTTCCTCTTTTTTTGCAAATCCAGATTTTTCTCTTTTACTGCCGCAAGCTTTTCCTCAAAATCCCCGCCCGTTCTTGAACCTAACATAACGTACGAAATATCTTTGTAAGTTTCCGACAACTCTTTCTCGATATCAGATAATTCCGGTATTTTCTCCTGAAGCTCTTTTTGCCTTTTCATCGATTCGAGCAGAGCAGATTTATATTTATTCTCAAAATCTCCCAGAACTTTTTTTATTACTTCCCCGTTATAATTATACGCCATATAAAAATACTCCCCTAAATATCCATAGACGTTCTAAGCGCTTTTTCATACCATTGCTCTATATCGTACCCCGTATTTTTTTTGCCCTGCGTTTTATTCGCATAGTCCGGCAGCTGCTTAAACTCGCCCTTCACTTCTTCAATAGTCCGTAAATTCTTCCGGTGCCAGTTTATATATATAGTGTTTATGTACTCCAGCGAAAGTTTCTCTATATTATCCATGCATCTTTTGTACCCCTCCAAAAGAACGTCGTCCGGAAAATCGAAATCCCTCGCCCACTCTCTTATAAGCTTTTTTTCTTTCGGCTTGAATTTTGCGGCTTTGATATCTATATTAAACAATTTTATGATTTTCTTCTCAAATTCTATAATTTTATAAATCTCCCGCATTTTTTCCTCGTATCCGTCAAGGGTCAAAATCCCGTTCGCGGCGTTTCCCAGAGCGTCTTTTTCTATATAAGCCAGATTATTTTTATTGTTTGAAATGTTAACGCCGATAATTTTCAAAATCAAATCGGGCTCTATGCCCTCGTTTTTATATAAATTATAGATAACGGTAAGTTCGGCCATGTTAAACACGGTCTGCATTTTGATTTGGGCTTCGTGTATTAATTTATTAAAATTATTATCCGTCTCGAGAGATTCGCATAATTCGTCGATAGATACCGATTTGGATTTAGATTCAGATTTATTTTTGCTTATATTTTTATTATCAATTTTATCAATCTCAATCTCTTTAACGGCGGCGGGAACTTCTTCTGTAATTCCTGTAATTTCTATGACTTCTTCTTCTTCCGGTTCTTCGGGTTCCGTCTCTATCCTTACTTCTTCTCTCTCTTCATAAATTCCCAGACCTTTGGCAATCTCGCCCGATTCGGCTTCCCGTTCGTCGTTCATTATACTTATGTCTCTTTTAATATCGGTCAGCATTTCTATTATACTGTCCATGCTCGCGCCGCCGTTTCTTAAATTAATATCGGGCTTTAAAATTATTTCATAGCTTAATATTTTTCTGTCCCGCCAGAAATCCAGAGCGTTTATAATATCCGCATCTTTTAAATTGTTTAATCCGGAGCTTTTTTTCATAAGTTCAATATCCGCTTTAGCCGGGTTTTCACAGAACAGCGAAAACAGAAATACTTTAACGCATAACTCGTCGGCGTTTTTTATAAAATCTATAATGTCAGAATTACTATTAGTCTTCTTACGCATTTTTATATTAATATGATTAACGGAACTCTCAGCGGCCACTGTCTTCTACCTCTATTTTGCTTTTTTGCCCTCTGTATATATTTTATCACAAATATAGTATTTTTACAAGACAAATAAATAATATAATAAAAAATATTTTAAAGGCGGGAAAAATCCCCGCCTTTTTTCGATAAATATATAATCTCCCTCTATGAAATATCGCTCAATACTATAACGTCGCCGTGCAGATACAAAAACGTCGACGGATTATCGGCGGTTATCTTCGCCTCGCCGTAAAATTTGTCGAACGCCGCCTTTTTAGACTCGCCGCTCACCAATAATAATATTTTCTTACTCTTCGCGATTATACTCCCCATTCCCATAGTCAGCGCTGTTTTCGGCACTTCGCTTTCAGAATCGAAAAATCTCGCGTTCGCTTTTATAGTATCTTCGGTCAAATCCGCGACGTGCGTGTGGGGCAGTAAAAACTTCCCGGGTTCGTTAAATCCGATATGCCCGTTCGGTCCGATTCCCAAAATCATCAAATCGAGCCCGCCCGCCCGGTCTATTTTTCTCTCATAGTTTAAACTTTCGATTTCAGCGTTCTCCGCTTCGCCGTCGGGAATATTTATATTATCCGGATTTATATTAATACCGTCGAATAAATTGTCAAACATAAATTTATAATAGCTCTGTTCGCTTGTTTTCTTAATCGGATAATACTCGTCCAAATTAAACGTAGTGACTTTTGAAAAATCGATTTCCCCAGATTTATTTTTTTCTATAAGCTTTTTATACATTCCGATAGGCGTCGAGCCCGTCGGCAGCCCCAGAACGCAGTCCGGCTTCGCTTTTAAAAGCTCTCCGACGATATCCGCCGCCCGGTTTGACAAAAAATCGTAATTTTCGCAGAAGTTAAAAACAATACCCATAAAATAATTATCTCCTTTTATTTATATTAATTTATATATTTATTTATATTATATTTAAATATAATTAAATTCGCGCATATCTTCTTCAAAAAAATCGAACGTATACTGTCCTTCAGCCGTTTTCCAGCGTCCTACGGAATCCGGGCGCATCTCTATTTTCGCCGGGTTTATCCCCAGATAATCCCCAAGCTTTTTAAGCGTCTTATCTTGATTTAAAACCATGTCCTCGAATCTAACCGTTAATAAATTTTCAGGCTTCGGCGTCGCCTTAAAGATTTCCCTTTGATATTTCCAGCTGTACGCTCTCTTTTCTCTTATATTATCAGTTTCGGGATAATCCACGCCGAAATCATGCAAATCGTCCGTTTTATGCTCCGCGAGAATACAATCCCTCGGGTCTCTCACCCAGTAGATATATTTTATGTCCGGGAACATTTTTATAATCCACGGATAAACGAGAGTCGTTTCGGGAATTTTCCAGCCTTTATTTATGCTATTATTTTCCAGAACGGAAACGAGATAATCGTTAACTAAATTTTTAAATTCGGAGGTGGGTTCCATTGATAAAACCTGCGAGAAATCCCATTCGAGCCCGCCTTTATATCTAATATATCGCGCGAAAACCCTGCACGCCTCGTACATTTTTTCAGGCGGCAGCAAATCCCCGGATATATTAAGCGGCTCTCCCATATAAACCCCGCTCGCGCTCAGGGTATGCGAAACCGCCCTCGTTCCCGAATGTCCCCTGCCTATAACCGTGACCATCATATATCTTATACTCTCCTTGTTTTTTTTAATCAGTTCCGTTAATATAATACCACAAAATATAATACGAGTCCAGCATTTTTCAAATTTTTTCTTTTAACCGTTTGTAAACAATCCTTTAACACCGCGAGTTTCGCAGTTAGTTTAAATTTGCGCCAAAGCCCTCTTTTTTAAAGAGGGTGGCAGTCGCGCAAGCGGCTGACGGGTGTTTCGTACCCAAAGCCCCCTTCCCAGAAGGGGGCTTTGGCAGAAAATACGTCAAGCGCGTAACTTGTGTTAATATCACCCGCGGTCGTTCGGAAGTCTTACGCCGGGTTTCGCAAAGGGCGCGGTTCTGTTTTCCGTACCCGTAACGCCGAATACGCCGGCAGTTTTTCCCGCCGCGATTTTTTGCGCCGTTTCAAGAAAAATATCTATTTCCTGTTCGTTCGTATATACCCCGAAGCTTACCCGTACCATGCCGTCCTGGGAATAGCCGCCGTTTTTCAGTAACCGGCTCACATAAGTATGCGCGCAGAATTTCCTGTGACGGACTGCGATTGCGTTCTCTCTTGCCAGGGCCTCCGCAACGTATGAATCTGAAAATCCGCCGATATTAAATACGACGATTCCCACTCTGTCGCTGTAACTGTCGTTATCCCCGTAAAGACGCGCGCCGCTTATATTTTTTAAACCGGCGATTGTTCTTGCCATAAGTTTCCGTTCATGTTCGCATATATAATCGAAACCGATATCGTTTAATATTTCCATAGCTTTCAGCATACCGACGACTCCCGGATAATTCGGCGAACCCGCTTCATATAAGTCCGGTGGAGGAGAATAATCGACGTTGAAGTCATAGACCGAGTCGACCATTCCTCCTCCGTAAAATGCCGGTTTATGCCTGTTTAGAATATCGCTCCGGCCGATAATCGCGCCGCCGCCGAACGGGGAATACATTTTGTGCGCCGAAAAAACAAAAAAATCGATATCCTCGCCGGGCGAGTTTCCGGGTATATCAAACTTACGGTGCGCCGCGATTTGCGCTCCGTCGACAATAATCTTCGCCCCGTAACTATGGGCGGTTTTCGCAATCGCGCGTACGTCGTTCACATATCCCGTGACGTTCGACGCGGCCGTTACGCACACGTACTTTATTCCCCTGTTCTTCGAGAGAAGCCGCTCTATACCGTCAATTTCAAGCCGTCCTTTCTCATCCGTCTCAACATAGAAAATACGGTCGTTACCTAAACGCTCCCGCCATGGTAAATCGTTCGCGTGATGCTCCATACGTGTGCAGATTACCGAAATATCCCCGTTCTGGTCGTCAATTAGGGCGGACGCCAGTTTATTTATTCCGTCCGTCGTATTGTTCGTATAGATTACAGTATAAGTTTCGTCGTCCGGGTCAATCCCGAAAAACTGCTTGACCGCTCCCCGTCCTTTTTCGTAAATTCCGCTCGAATATTCTGATTTCTGCCCCGCTCCGCGTCCGATTGAGCCGTACATAAGAAGTTTTTCCTGTATTTCGGCGATTACGCCTTTAAACGCCGGAGTAGTGGCGGCGTTGTCGAGATTAACCGCGGGGCTGTTCCCTCTGACCGGAGTGTCCAGCCCATGTATCATTTCCCGGATTTCCCCGGGGGTATATTTTAACGCAGACATAAAAAAATTGCCTCCTGATAAATATTATTTTAATATAATATTATTATATGACAATTTTCTTTTTAGTACCAACGCTCAAACAAAATGTAGGGGCGATTAATAATCGCCCCTACGGTGTTTGTCTTCTCGACAGGTGGAGGATTATCTCCGGCATCCGCGTCCTAAACCCGCGCTTTGACGTCCTGTATTAACGCCGTCATGACAGCATACGGCCGCTCCCGAGCCGTAATATGCGCAGTGATAATATACGCCGTCGTGTTCATGCAGTCCGAAAACGACGCAGTCCTCCTCCTCGCATATTTCAAAGCGTATCTGCTGTAAATTCTGCTGCTGTACGGGAATCCGGGCTTTCGCTCCGTGACCGTGACCGCCCCGGGCCGCCGCGGGAATAGCCGCCGCTCCTATAAGAAACAGCGCGAGCAATAAAACGGATAAAAACTTCTTCATAAACAATACCCCTCCTCAATATCATATAAATTCGCCGCGTATTCTAATAAATATATAAACGCATAAACAAACATACGCGGCTTTACGATACATACTGTTATTATAGCGCGAGCAAGCCCCGGAAGTCAAGGCTGTTTTGTAAATTTTCTTAAATTCACGGCGCGTCAGGGTCGCCGCGCCCTACAAATATTTTCTCCCTCTCAAATCCCTGAAAAATTTACTCAGCATTGCCGAAGATTTATCTGCGAGAACGCCGCCTATTATTTCAGGCTTGTGATTGAAATTATAGTCGTTTAAATTTATAACCCCGCCGAACGCTCCCGATTTTTTGTCGGACGCGCCGAAGAACACCCGTTTTATGCGCGCGTTTATGATTGCGCCGGCACACATCGGGCACGGCTCGAGCGTAACGTATAAATCGCAGTCTGTGAGTCTCCAGAACCCCGTTTTTCCGCACGCCGCCTCAATCGCCGCGATTTCAGCGTGAGAGACGGCGTTCCGGTCGTTTTCCCTGCGATTATATCCCGACGCTATTATTTTATTTCCCTCAACTATAACGCACCCGACGGGGGTCTCGTTTATACTCCCCGCGAGTTCCGCGAGTCCTATGGCTTCCGCCATGAAAAATTCAGGATTTATTTACTCTCACCCGCTTTTCAACTTAAAGCTATATCTTCCAAACTTCTTACTATCGATAGGATAAAAAACAATACGGTCGCCGCGTTGAAAAAGATAATTACTTTACGTTTCTTTGATATATGTATATAATCCTCCGGAGTCCCGAGCTTCGGCTCTCTGCGTTTAACTATCAGAATAATAAGATATACCGACGAAACAAAAGACGCTATGCACAAAAACGCGAAATATATTATATTAACCAAGGCTTCTTCGACCCCGGGATACGATGACAGCCGGTGCATAACAAAAGACATTGCGTTAATCGTTACGTGAAGCAGTATCGAAAACCATATCGATTTTGTTTTGAGCGCGATATACGCGCTGAAAAATCCTATAACGGTCGCGTATATAAATGCGTTTACCCTCCCGTGCGCGAATCCGAACAGTACCGACGTTACGATTATCGCAAAAGTATTCCCGTATCTTTTCAGAGCGTTAAGCATAATATATCTGTATATAAACTCTTCGGTAAACGACGGGGTTACGACGACGGCGATAAAATATAGCGCGGTTCCCGCGGCGCTTACCGGGAAATACGTTTCCGTACCGGAATTATTAAAACCCGGCGGCGCGCCGAAAGCCGAATTAACGAAATAATCTATATTTATATATATAAAAACGGACAGCTGAACTATGCAAATCCCCATAGCGAGAAGGACAAGGGTATTTGACGGAAGCTTCAATCTGAAAGAAACCCCGTCTTTACTCTCGATTCTATACGGGTCGGGCGGGAATTTTCTCATGCACAATATAATAAACGCCCCGGCAAACAAAGACGCGGCCGCCGAAGTTATAATCACGGCGGAGTTTACTATAATATAATTTATTTCCTCAAAAGTTCCGGCGTTAAAAAAATCCGGCCCGAAAACGTCGTAATACGAAGCCGTCAGATTATATGCCGCGGCGTATATAATCCCGGGCAGGGTTTCATAAATAAACAGCTGCAGCACCGAGGCCAGGGAAATAATATGAACCGCGGACGAAAACTTTATTTTTTCGCGTTTCGTCGAGTAAACCCATCTGTTATCTGATTTATGCAATTATAATCACCGCCGTCCCGGGTATAATAAAAATATATTTCCTGCGAAATCAAATCGTTAAACGAATAAATGTAGGGGCGGCCATTGGCCGTCCGTCTGAAAAACTGCGTTGATTTTGCGGACGCGCAATGCGCGCCCCTACAAAACAAATATTTAATTTCGCAAAATATCTAATAAAAAATCAAGAACCGAGGCGGCAGAACGCCGCCCCGTATCTATTATCCGTCTATATAACAAAAACTATAACGCTCTCGTAACCACGCCTTCTGTTTTCAGACAGCGGGCGCACACGTTCACCGTTTTGGACGAACCGTTCAAAACAGCCTTTATTTTTCTTATATTCGGCTTCCACGACCTGTTCGTCCTTCTAACAGAGTGTGAGACGTTATGACCGAAACCGGTACTTTTGCCGCAGAATTCACATTTTGCCATGCTTAAATAAACCTCCCCTCCGACAATCAAGCGCAAAACTAAAAACATAAATCGTATTATATCACAATTTACAAGAGATTGCAAGAGATTTTTGCATATTTTTTATTTTATTAATCTATTTTATATAATTTACTCGTGCTTGGCGACTTCGTCCACCAGAGAATCTATCGCCCTTCCCCATACTCCGCTGTTGCGTTCAATCACAGAAACGACGTTCGCCCTCAGATTAGTAGACAGCTCATAGCCGAACACGCCGCCGATTCCGCCGAAGTCGAACAAATAACCCGTGTCGTAATTTAAATTGCCGAAGATAAACTCTATCATGTCTTCCGATTCGTTGTCTCTCGCGGTTTTGGTTTTGAGGAGATTCTCATAGAATGCGGGAACTAATTCCCTGCTGCCTTCGTACGCCATCGCTTCGAGAAGTATGCTCGTGTTGTCCAAATCTTCGTTCGTTTTGGGTATTGCCATGACGTTGTGATAATTCCCCGCCGTATAAGATACGTATTCGTCCGAAACGCTCCACTTGGGATAGGGGATTATGCCGAAGTCTACGTCAATATCTCTCAGTCCCTGCGTATTATTCGCGTCTTCTTCGGAACTGCCCTGTACGTTATGACCCGCGCAGGCTAAAAACAACGCTCTGTTTTCCGCAAAAATATCGACGTCGCCGATTCCTGTCACTCCGCCGCCCGCTTTAAACAGAGTGTCTATGCTGTATTCGTGGTCTCTCATCTGGTCGTATATCCTCGCAAGCTTAACGAGATTTACCTCTGTTCCGACGGTCAGTACGGGAATACCGTCGGAGTCGAATTCGGCGATTTTAACGCCGCTGGTGTTTATTATGCCCATAATAGTATCGCCGGTGTAGTTTATACCCCAAATGTCGTCGCCTTCGAGCGACATTACTCCGTCGCCGTCCACGTCGCGCGCGGCGGCTCTCGCCATCTCGTGCATTTTGTCATAAGTCCATGTTCCGTTTTTGACCAGTTCGTAAGGCGTATCTAAATTATAGTCTCTTATCATGCCTTTGTTAAAGCACATAATCCAGACGCACTGGAGTTTGCGTTTGCTTATATCGCCGTCGAGCGCGTAATTAGTTCCCAGAATCGACCATGCGTCGTAAAAGCTTTTGTTCCAGTAAGGCTTTTCTACGTCGATAAAGGCGAGCTGTTTAAAATCAGTGAGATAACTGCCGCCGGTGAGCAGCGACGCAAAGCTTGAAGCCGCCGTGACCGCTATATCGTAAGAAGTATCGTTCGCCATAACGGCCGTCCTGACGGCGTCTGTCGCGGCCGTATGGTTTTCGACCATAGTCGTCCGGATATTAATATTAAACTCCTGTTCGAGTTTGACCCTTCTCTTATATGCCGCGTCGTTAATGGGTTCGCCGGTCGCCGCTTCCGAATATATATCCTGGTCTACCGATTCGCCTCCCCAGTCTTTGTAAGTGAGGAACGTAAAGGTTTTGCCGCCCATGTCGATTTTCGGCAGGTCGGGAGCGTTCGGGTCGGTTTGTTCAACGGGAGCGCCGTTTTCTTCTCCGGAGTCGGGGTTTGCGGGATTATCTCCTCCGGTGTTTTCATCTTCCGCGCTGCCGCAGGCGATAAACGGCAGGACGACTATAACGCACAGCAGCGCCGCCAGAATAATTTTAAATTTTTTCATGATTAAACTCTCCTTTTTTTAAATAAGCGATATTAATTTTAAAATTTATTAAATAATATTATATAACATAAAATCCGTTTTGTAAAGTATATGCGCAAATAATTTTTTATATTTTATGTCAATCAAATTAATTCCGGCATAATATATTAATAACGGCAGATTTATTATAGAAAAAATTTATAATTATTTTCTTATTAAGATTATATAAATTTGTTTTATATTATCTTATAACCTTATGTCTGCCCGTAAATTACCTGAACAAAATTTTATTTAGGAGGAAATATATATAATGCCGGAAAGAAGCAATAATTTCAGCAGTCATTCTCATAACAATAATTTCAGAGACACCGTGTGTATAGACTGCAACAAAATAATGGATTCCTGCAGAGATAAAGACTGCCTCGAAGATTTGAAAGTGTTTTTGACCGATTATTCACAGGAAATACTGGACAAAGCGACGAGTATCAGATGCAAAGACGCCGAAATTATATGGACCCATGTCAGCGTAGAGCCGGTTCCGTTCAATCGCGGATTTTATCAGATCGATATAAGATTTTTCTTTAAACTGAGTTTCGAGGCGTGCGTATGTCTCGGTAAATCGCAGGAAATCGAAGGTATCGCAGTATTTGACAAAAACGTGATTCTATTCGGAAGCGAAGGAAACGTAAATATATTCAAATCAGATCCGGTTTCGAACAGTTTCTGCTTTCTGCCTAATCTCAACGAAGCCAAGCACACTAATTTGCCTACGGCCGTCGTAGAGATCGTCGACCCGATATGTCTCGGAGTCAAGATTATCGAAAAAGGCAATCCCTGCCACTGCTGCTGCTCGGTCGATTCGATACCCGAACACATCCACAGCCACGTGAGGGGTCAAATTATCGAGGAAGGCGAGAAGGAACTTGTCTGCACTCTGGGTATATTCGCGATTATACGTCTCGAACGCCCCGCTCAGATAGTGGTGCCGTGCAGCGATTTCTGCATACCCGAAAAAGAATGTCCGCCGGTAAACGAAGACGACCCGTGCAAGCTTTTCAAAAAGATGAAATTCCCTCTCAACGAGTTTTTCCCGCAGTCTCTGGGAAATATCGGAGGTTTTTCGGACAATATATGCGACAGCGAACTTCACGGTAAGCCGCATTACAAAAAATAACGGCGAATCAGAAAAATCCGGCGTACGCCGGATTTTTTTGATTCAATTTATTCAAGAAGTCCGTACTTTATTTTTATTCTGTCGAGTTTTTCCAGCATCGGCTTTGAAATTGTCAGAAGAAATATAACCGTCGCCGCGGCGTGAATCAAATCCATCGGGATTCCCTGAAGATACCCCGCTAAAAACATCTCTTTCGTCGGAGGACTCTGCCAGATTATTATAATCGCCGGATTGACGATTCCGCCGTATATAATAAAAGCCGCCGCCGCTCCGAAGACGGACAAAGCTTTCCGGCTCCGGCTCAACAGTCCTTTTTTGAACAGTACGCCCGCCAAAAACCCTATAATCCCGAACGCGAACATCTGATAAGGCGTAAGCGGTCCCTGTCCGAAGAACATATTGCTCACAAAAGCCGTCGCCGCGCCGACGAGAAATCCGGCTTCGCCCCCTAACGCTACGCCCGCTATTATAACTATAGCGATAACCGGCTTGAACTGCGGCAGCATGAAAAACGCCGCCCTCCCCGCAACGCCGAGCGCGCATAAAACAGCAATTACGACAAGCTCCCTCGCCCGAGGCTTACGGCTCTCGAAGACCATTGCGAACGGCAGCATCGTCTGAACTATAATAATAACCGAGATAAAATAAAAGCTTCTGTCTCCGAAAAAATACGAACCCGCGAAAATAGTCAGAGGAATCGCGAGAAGAATTATCGCCGCCGCGGCGACGGTTCGCTTGGGCAGTTTATTTTTTCCGTTTATTTTCACGCCCGAACAATTTTCTGTTTCGCCCCCCTTTTCTTTTGCCCCCTTCTGTGAAGGGGGTGCCGTCCGCAGACGGCGGGGGTTGGCGTTCTCTCGCGCAGCATCAAATTTGCAACCCCCGTCGCTTCGCGACACCCCCTTCACAGAAGGGGGCTTTGGACCGGAGTTTTCTTCGCCTGGCGTATTTTCTCCAAGCGCGAAAATAATATCCTCCGGGGTTATCGCTTTCGGCAGAATATCCCTGGCCATTCTGTTCGCTCCCGTGGTGTAGAAATTATTACCCGAGAAAAATTCCCGTGGGGTGTTTTCAGTTACCGTACATCCATCGAAAAACAGCGCGCACCTGTCAGTATATTCCGCGCAGAACTCGACGTCGTGGCTCGCCATTACGACGGCGGCGCCGCCGTTTGTCAGCTCGCGCAGGATTCCCGCGAATATATTTTTAAATTCAGCGTCCAGACCTTTCGTAGGCTCGTCGAGAAGCAGAATTTCCGGCTCCGTCAAAAGCGCTTTCGCAAGAGCCGCGCGCTGCTGCTCTCCTCCGGATAAATCATACGGGTGATAATCGAGAAGTTCGTTTATACGGCACAGTTCCGATATATTATCAACCCGGACGTTTTTTTCGTCTCCGGAGATTTTCGAATCTTCTAAAATTTCAAGCAAATCTTCGCGTACTGTCTTACAGACAAAAAGCGTCTGCGGATTTTGAGGCAAGGCGCAGACTCTGCCGTTCGTCTTGATTTTTCCCCTGTACGGCTTATATAATCCGGCAATAAGAGAGAGAGCCGTTGTTTTCCCCGCGCCGTTACCTCCCAGAACCGCCGTTATTTCGCCGTAATTCGCCCGAAACGACAGATTTTTTATAATATCGGGCAGTTTTTTCTCGTATTTGAACCAAACCCCGTCTATTTCGATTGCCGGATTTAAATTATTATTGATATTGATTTTTTCTTCGCTGATAATTATATTTTTATCTTTCGCGAAATCAGAGAGCCAGTTCGCGCCGTCTCGAATCGTTACGGGGCAGTCGCTATAATTATCATAATTATAATTACTGCTTGTCAAACCCGACCACACTCTCATAGGAGTCGGCATTGCGGGGAACATTTTGTGATTTTGATTACGCAGCTCAATACCCGCTTCTTTGGGAGTACCGTCTGCGATAATTCTGCCTTTGTCCATAACGAGCGCGCGCGAAGACAGGGGGAACGCTTCTTCGAGTCTGTGTTCGGTCAATATAACCGTAACCCCGAGTTCACGGTTTATTTTGCCGATTGACGAGAGAAACTCGCCCGCCGCAATCGGGTCGAGCTGACTTGTGGGCTCGTCGAGAATCAACGCGGACGGCTGCATAGCCATAACGGACGCGAGAGTAAGAAGCTGTTTCTGCCCTCCCGATAACTCGGATATATTTTTATGAAACCACGTCTGTATGCCGAAAAAGCTCGCCATTTCAGCTACTCTCAGTCTAATCTCCGGGGTTTTGAATCCGAGGCTTTCAAGACCGAACGCAAGCTCATGCCAAACTCTGTCGGTCACTATCTGATTATCCGGAGACTGCGTTACGAATCCTATTTTCGACGCCGCATCGCGGTCTGAAAGTTCTTTCAGGGATTTATTATCGAAGTAAACAATCCCGGACTTTACTCCGTGAGGAGCGGCGGACGGCTTTAAATGCCGCAGCAGGGTAGTTTTACCGCAGCCGGATGCTCCGCACAGAGTGATAAACTCTCCGCGTTCGATTTTTATATTAATATCGTCAAGCGCGGGATTTATTCGATTGGGATAATTAAATTTTAAGTTTTCGATATTATATATTTCCAAGTTAAATCCTCTTTTATATTTATTATCAGCGGGAAGAGCGCGAGAAAAAAATACGCCGCGAAAAATAATATTGACGCATAGCCTTTTAATCCGGCGTTTATTACGGGATAATACTCGAAAGAATACATTCCCGTGACAGTTCCGGAAATTATAACGGCCGAGCATATAATTATATATATAATAGCGCAGGCGTCTCTTCTGCCGAAATTATAAATCGAGAACGACGTTCGTCCGGGTAAACCGTAACCGCGTCTTTTCATGCTGTCCGCGGTCTCGATTGCGTTCTCCAGCGACCAGGTTATTATTGCGGACAGGATTTTTACGCCGCTTTTTATTTTACGCCGCAGACTGATTCTGCCGTTATCAGATTCAAGCCCCATGCATTTGCGCGCGTTCGATATAATTTTAATCTGCGACGCGAATCTGGGAGCGAATCTCAGAGACATTGCGAGAATCAGCGACGTCGCGGGGATAATCCGTCCGAAAAGATAAACGAGCTTATCCGAAGTTATAACAGAGTTAAAACAAGAAAACCAGGAAATCACAGAGATTAACATAACCGCGGCCGAAACGCCGTATAAAATACTTTCGAGAGTAACCGGGTTGCCCGAAGGCAGATAAGCGAGAATCGTCGCTCCCCTGTGATTAAGCAGGGGATTTACCGCCGCCGTCATAATCAGCAGGGGGAGCATATATACTAAATTAAATCTAATTGATTTTCCGCCGTTTAGATAAACCGAGTAAATAAGCGCGCAGAACAGAGATATACCCAGACAGACCGGGTGGGCAAAGAACATCGCAAACCCGATTACAGATATAAAATATAATAGATTCACAGACGGGTGAAACCCCGAAAACGAGTCTCTGTTCATAAATTTTACCTCCCGTAAAATAAAACGGCTATATTATTTTACTACTTTTAATTATCGAGTGAGTTAATTTTTTATGAACAAACAAGAATATTATTATAATATTTGACAAAACGATATAAAAGCTGTATAATAGTCTTTAAAATATACGAGTTGCGCAGTTAGTTTAAGTTTACGGAAAAGCCCTCTTTTTTAAAGAGGGTGGCAGTCGCGTAAGCGGCTGACGGGTGTTTTTGAAATCTGACGCCGCATACGGGAAAACGAAAACACCCGCCGTC
>WRMA01000019.1 GCA_009777355.1 Oscillospiraceae bacterium
GCCTTTTTACGCTTACGATAAATGTTAATATATTATTTACAGA
This sequence comes from Oscillospiraceae bacterium, assembly GCA_009777355.1. GTDB lineage: Bacteria > Bacillota > Clostridia > Oscillospirales > WRJC01 > WRJC01. Next base: position 44 of record WRMA01000019.1, read on the forward strand.
TTGTTGTTGACTTCTAATAGTTAGTCACCTCCGGTTTTTATTGTTTATATTATTTATTATATAGTTTTTTTGTGTTGTATACCGGTTCGCACGTTATATTTATGCCGAGTTTTTTCAATATATTTATATCGACCTGAGAAAGTATAACGCTGGAATGGGCCTCGCTGTTTTTTAATTTCGGCAGCTGCTCCAGAACCATCTCGGCCACGGGGTTAGTCGCCGCGCACACGGACAGCGCGATAAGCGTTTCGTCTGTATGCAGACGGGGATTCCCTCCTCCCAGGAAGCCGACTTTTAATTTTTGGATGGGTTCAATCATAACCGGCGAAATTAATTTTACGTCGTCGTTAATACCCGCGAAAAATTTCAGGGTGTTGAGAAGGGCCGCCGACGCCGCTCCCAGCAGAGACGAAGTTTTGCCGGTTATAATTTTGCCGTCCGGCAGCTCGAAGGCGACCGCGGGGCACTGTTCCGTTTCCGATTTCTCCAGGGCGCGGGAGACTACGATACGGTCTCCCGCCGATATGCCGGCGGTCTGCATGAGCATTTCGAGCTTCTGGATTTCCGGCTTTAACCCTCCGCGCGTCCTGTCCTCGCACAGGGCGTTATAATAACGGCGTATTATTTCCTGGTTCGCGGCGCGCCGGCAGACTTCGTCGCCGCCGATACATTCCAGTATCATGTTGACTCCCATGTCGGTCGGGGATTTATACGGGGATTCGCCCCAGATTTGCTTGAAAATCGCGTTAAGTATAGAAAAACCCTCGACGTCCCTGTTGTAGCTGGTCGCGGTTTTATTATACGCTTCCATGTGAAAGGGGTCTATCAGATTTATGTCGTTTATATTCGTCGTGGCGGCTTCGTAAGCCAGATTCACGGGGTGTCTCAACGGCAGGTTCCAGACCGGAAACGTTTCGAATTTCGCGTATCCGGCTTTTATATTATACTTAACGAACTCATGATAAAGCTGAGACAGGCAGACGGCCATCTTCCCGCTCGACGCGCCCGGGGAAGCGACAATCACCAACGGTCTCGACGTATGTATATAATCGTTTTTGCCAAGACCCTCGCCGCTTATAATCAGCGGGATATTCGTCGGATAATCCGTAATGGGATAGTGCAGATAAACTTTAATTTCAAGCTGTTCGAGACGTTTTTTGAAACGGCTCGCGGACGGCTGACCGTCGAACTGCGTTATAACGACGCTGCCGACGTAAAGCCCTTCCCGTCTGAACGCGTCGGTAAGACGCATTATATCGTCGCCGTAAGTTATTCCGCGGTCTCCGCGAGTCTTGTTCTGTTCGATATCGGCGGCGTTGATTACGAGAACTATTTCGGCTTTATCGGTTAATTGCTTGAGCATCTGGACTTTACTGTTCGGGGAGAACCCGGGCAGAACCCGGGAAGCGTGAAAATCGTCGAAGAGTTTACCTCCGAACTCCAGATATAATTTGTTGCCGAATCTGTTTATTCTTTCGTTTATATTTTCAGACTGCAGCTTCAGATATTTTTCGTTGTCGAACCCGACGCGATACATTTAAAAATCCTCCGTTTTTTTTACTGTTGCTTTATTATAATCAGCTGAACATACTTATTACTCTTTTTATAATTTCCTGTAGTTTTATTTCATTGAGATTTCCCAGTTTATACAAAATAATATTGGAATCCGCCGTAAAAAGTTTATTTGGTCTCGCATTGCTTGTATTTTTAAGCGAACCGTTTTCAATATCTCCCGGGTCGATTCTTACGGATAAACTATCGCGAATATTTTGGCTGGTTATCTGGCAAAGGATAATATCCCCGCCTTTTGATTCGGCAAGAACTAACGCCGGACGGCGTTTAGATGAACTCAAATCAGAAAACGGAAAAGGCAGCACGACAACGTCGCCTTTCATAAATTTTCCCACGCATTATCCTCCTCCGGCAGCAGCCATTCTTCAGCGAGAGACTGCTCGCTTGCCAGAGTAATGTCTACGGCTTTAACTTTGTTTTTGAATTGTTTAAGAAACGAAATATAACGATAAGCCTCGTCTACAAAATTATAGGGCAGAGATTCAATCTCTTTTATCAAATCCTGTTTGCTCGTCATAACGGTATCCTCCGAAATAATATAATATTTTCTTCTTTGATTGCTTTATCTCATCGGGATAATATTCACGCCTTTTTCTTCCAGATATTTTTTTAACTCGCTCACTTCGTAGTTTCTCTCCAGACGGGGAGAGTACAGCATACTCGAAATTATTGCCGAATCCGCCTTTGTTTTACTAAAAACGTCGAGCAAATGCTCCGGAGTTCCCGCTCCGCCCGACGCAATCACCGGAACGGAGACAAGCTCCGCCGCTCTGCCCGTTATATCGATATCAAAGCCCGAACACGTCCCGTCTTTGTCTATGCTGTTCACGCAGATTTCGCCCGCGCCCAAATCTTCGACCCGTTTTACCCATTCGAGAGCGTCTATCCCCGTGAACACTCTCGCGCCGTCGATTGCGACCTCATAGCCGCTCTTGATTTTTTCGCTAACTCCGACAAATTTTACCTGAGTAGACAAAACTATTCTGTCCGAGCCGAACTCCTTTACGCTGTCCGCGATAATCTGCGGATTTCTCACGGCCATAGAATCCACGCTGATTTTATCGGCCGCTCCCGCCTCAAACACTTCGCGCATATCGTCAAGGGTTTTTATGCCGCCGCCGACAATAAAGGGAACAGAATAATTTTTTATTTTCGCGGCGACTTTTTTTAGAGTCTCGATATCTATTTTTCTCTTTTCGTTGCTTGCCGTAACGTCGAAAAAAATCAAACCGTCGATTTGTTTTTCACAGATTTTAACCGCCAGTTCTTCAGCCGGCGCGACGTCTATGTTATCAAAAAAATTTTTTGCCTTTGTCACTCTGCCGTTTATTATATCGAAACAAGCGATTAGTTTTTTTATTTGCTTACCCATATTTTTACATACCTCTATATTTTTTCTTAAAAATTACATACTATAATTATATCACGAATTTTTATAAATTTCAATAATTCCAGAAAATTTTTCTTGATAAAATAAAACGGCTGTGATATTATATATACAGCCGGTAAAAATAAACTAAATTCAAGAAAGACGCGGATTGAAAATTATGGGTAAAATCAGCAGATTAATATTTATATATATATCGGTATTTTTTGCGCTTGCCTGTTTATCGGGCTGCGTAAACGGAGGAGATTCGCAGAATATTGAAAATTTTGAAGAGTCTGACCGATATGAAGAGCCCGCCGTTCCAGCATGGTCATGGATAGAAAGTCTGACGGAACAAAACGAAGAACCGGAAGAACGGGATTACATAGATATAACGGAAGAACCGGAAGAAGAAACGACGAAAGAGAGTCCGGAAACTGAAACTGAAGTTGAAATTATTGCCGCGGGACTCGTTTATAAAGAGCTCGTATTTTTTGCCGAACGCAATTCAACCCCCGGTATTTACGACGGCGAAGAGAAACTGGTCGCGCTTACTTTCGACGACGGTCCGGGAATCTACACGAACGAACTTCTTGATATTCTTGACGAAAACGACGGCTATGCGACGTTTTTCGTCCTCGGTTCAAAAGTCGAAGCTTACGCTCAGACAATTAGAAATATAGTTGAACAGGGTTCGGAAGTCGCCGGACATTCCTGGAGTCATACAAGCTTTCTGCAACTTGAAAGAGACGAAATCAAACATGAACTCCAGGCGACGAACGCCGCGATTTTTAACGCCGCGGGAGTACGCCCGCAGATTTGCCGCGTACCCTACGGCGCTTACGACGACCTTGTTCTCGACGTTTCATACGAACTCGGAATGGCCGTTATACAGTGGAACTTCGACCCGCGCGACTGGCAGTTAAGAAACGCGGACGCGATTTATGATATTATCATGCAGTCGGTAAGGCACGGAAGTATTATCGTTCTGCACGACATACACGCGCAGACAATCGACGCAATGGAAAGGCTGATTCCCGACTTAACGGAAGAGGGGTTTAAACTGGTGACGGTCTCGCAGATTCTGGGCGGAACGGAACCCGGCGTTCTTTATCGCTGAATTTTTGAATTTTAATTATCACGAGTTACGCGCTTAACGTATTTACTATCTTTGCCCTCTTTCGTAAAGAGGGTGCCGTCCGCAGACGGCGGGTGTTTCTGTCTCCCCGTACACGACATCAAATTTCAAAAACACCCGTCAGCCGCTTACGCGGCTGCCACCCTCTTTAAAAAAGAGGGCTCTGGCGCAAACTTAAACAATGCGCGTAACTCATAATCATCACAAAGGCAGGGTTACGCAGAACTGCGAGCCTTTGTCCGGTTCGCTCACGACGGTTATTTTCCCGCCGTATTTGTCCGTTATAGTCTTGGCTATGCTTAACCCGAGACCCGCTCCCCCCGTCGATTTCGACCTCGCCTTATCTATCCTGAAAAACCTCTCGAAGATTTTTTCCAGAGTTTCCTCCGGCATCCCTATGCCGGTGTCGGTTATTTTTATATCCGCCCGATTTTTGAGAGGGTCTTTTTCGAGACTGACGGATATACTGCCTCCCTCTCCCGTGTATTTTACGGCGTTATCGAGAAAAATCGCCGCGAGCTGCCTTATTTCGTGCTCGGCCGCGGATATATATATGTCTTCCTCAACCTCGGCGCCCCCCGCGTTAATATTATTCTGCGCGAATATTTGCCTGAACGAATCGTAAACCTCAGTAATCAAAACGCTGAGATTTATCCGTTTTCTTAATGCTTTGTCTTTTTCTTTATCTTTTTCTGTTTTTACTGTTCTCGCGTGAGACAAAACGAGCAAATCCTCGGTCATTTTCGTCATTCTGACCGCTTCCTTGTGGATATATTCAAGCCATTTTATATTCTCTCCGACGGTCTGCTCCGGAGACTCCATAATCAGTTCGGCGTTTGAGCGTATAACGGAAATAGGCGTCCTGATTTCGTGAGACGCGTCGGCGATAAATTTATCCTGACTCTCGATTGACTCCCTGACCGGTTTTATCGATTTCCCCGCCATGAAAACGCTTACGATAAACGCGCATATCACAGACCCGACGAGAGCTATCGACGCCGCGAACGCGTACGCCCCCATAGTTTCCTCCCTCGGGGTTCTCTCTATAAAAACATAGATTCTTACCCCCGGGCTCTCAGACGTGAGAAACGAAAGTCTTATGTCTTCGTCCTCCCCGTCCAAATCGACCTCGCCGGTTACTCTGTCTATCTCGTCTACTTTCGTCATAAGTTCGATTATAGATTCTTTTTTCTGAAGGACAATCGTCGAAGATATGCTTATTACTTCATAGTCGAAATATAATTTTATATAAAAAAGCCGCGACGAAGAATAGGGCAGGAAATAATCTTCGTTTTCGATTATAAAATCGATATATTCCCATTCCCACATATTATTTCCGTCGTAATAACCGTCTTCGAAATCGTCGAAATAATCCCATATGTCTATCATCTCGAGAGGCTTGACGATTTCGCTCGAGGCGACTTTATTCAAAACGGCGTTTTCTTGATTTTTCAGCTCGTACTCGAGAAGAAAATACAGCGAGACGAATACGGCGATTAAAACGACAATCAGAAGAACGACGTTCAGAACCACCAGTTTCAGCTTTAATTTCTGGAGCATTTCTCACCGTCGATTTATTATTTATTAATCACTATTTTGTATCCCAGGTTTCTCTGGGTAACTATCGAAAACCCGCACTGTTCGGGTTTTATTTTTTTTCTTAGATACGAAACGAAAACCTCGACTATATTTACGTCGCCGTCGTTTTCCGGTCCCCAGAGTCTCTGCAGCAGTTCTTCTTTCGTTACGGGAACGCCGGGATTCTGCGAAAGGGTTTCGAGTATTCCGGTTTCCTTGAGGGTAAGGGTCAGCGACGACGAATAGTTTCTGCCGAAGAGAAGTTCGCTTCTTCTGGGCATAAATTTAGATTTGCCGATAATGATTTCTTCGGTCTCCACGACTTCGCCGCTGCGCCGGCTTAACGCCCTTACCCTCGCCATAAGCTCGTCGTTCGAGAACGGTTTTGTAAGATAGTCGTCCGCTCCCGCGTCGAGACCCTCGATTTTGTCGGCGGTCGTGTGCTTCGCGGTCAGAAACAGAACGGGGGTCTTCACTCCTTTTTTTCTTATATTCTTAAGCAGCGCGACCCCGTCCTGTCCGGGAATCATACGGTCGAGAATAATAATATCGTACATACCGTTCATTATCATTTCCTCCGCGGTTATCCCGTCGTGAACCGCGTCCGCCTCGTATTTGTTCCGCTTAAAGATATGCAGCAGAACGTCCGCCAGGTTTTCTTCGTCTTCAACAAGCAGCAATCTCATTTTATTATTTTACTCCTTTATAAACTTTAAAATTTCTCTGATATTACTTTCCGTATTATTATTTTACCACTTATTTATCGATTTGTCAACTTACTTTCTTTTTTACGAAAAAAAGAAAGTAAGCAAAGAAAAAACGATACGGCCGCATAGATTATGAGTTATTCGTTTTTTTTGTTTTACTTTTTTTTTCGTAAAAAAAAGTAAATTAATTCATAACCAGGAGCATAAGAGCCTCGGCTATATAATTATATATTTTCACGAAATCAGACAACGGCAGCGGGTTTACGCCCTTTCCGCATTCGAGCGTGAAGCCCGGACGGTTGAACTGCGAGATAAACCAATCTTTACAGCCCCCGTAGGACGCTATCTCTTCGTCGGGCTGTTCGAGCTTGTATCCGGTAGCCTTGGCGATTAAATTAGCGAGTATTTTTGCTTTCGGAGGGATTATATTTTTATAATTCCAGTAAATAACTTCTCCCTGAGTGTGCAGAGCGGCGAGAAGCGATATATCGCCTTCGTCGCGTATAAAAGACGCGAGGGAGGCGACCTCCGGTTCGCTCTCCGGATATTCTCCGCCGTAACGCGTCGCGCAGGGCTCGGTTATACCCGCCGCAGTCTCGATTTCCCTTAATAAATCAAAATCGGCGTCGTAATTGTGATTCAGGTCGACCCCTCTCGCGTTCGCCTGCCATCTTGAAAAATCGCCGGAATTATTATTCATCTGGATTAGTCTCGACCTTACGGGGTTATATTCCCCGAGCCCGTTTATAACCAGCTCAACCCCGTCGGGGTTCAGCATCGGAACAATATAAAAAGTTCTCGTGTGCAGTATATATTCCGGGTCGTAGCCGTAAAGCCTCTCGCTGAAAATATAACTCTTGCAGAAATCCTCCGCAAAACGCATAAGCAAAACCGACGTCAGCCACTCAGACGCATGATGCGAGCCTATATATATGACTTTGTGAGGACCGCTTCCGATTTTTATTAAATTTATGTTTCTTCCAAGATAACTTTCGCCTATTATTATATTTTCCAGAAACTTAAATCTTAATTTTAAATCCGCGATATTTTCTTCAAGACACGCATAGTCCATAGGTCTGTTTATATTTATGATATTTTTATAACCCAGCGCTTTTTTGTTCATATAAAAACCCCCGTTTTTCTCTTTTTTATTATTATATTAGAAAAACAGGGGTTTTGTGATTAATTTTTACAGCATTTTTGAAATAATTTCGTCTATGCAATCGGAACCCAGAAACGGAGCGAGACTCCTCAGACGTTTCATGTCTATTTTACCCCCGTTTCTTACTACGCATTTAGCGAGAGCCTCCCGGCTTAAAAACGGCGCGAGAGATTTTATTTTCTCAAAGTCCATGTCCCCGTCAAGCTCGTCTACGAGTCTGTCGAGCGTCGCGCGGCTCAAAAACGGCGCAAGCGACCTGATTGTGGTTATATCAGCCCTGCTCGATACTTTCGAGATTAATTTATTAAGCGTTTCCTCGCTCAAAAACGGCGCGAGAGATTTAATTTTATTTAAATCGTCAGTCGCGATTAGCTTATCTACTAATTTATCAAGCGTTTCTTTTTTTGCGAAAGGCGCAATCGCGATTATATCGTCAAACGTCACCTCTCCCGTATTATCGCCGCCGCTTTCGTCCGTATTCAGCATTGACAGACTTAATCCGTAAAGTCTTACGTGACCTCTTTTATTATTAGAGTCTGCCTCGGCGGAATCTATGCACAGCTGCAAATATCTGCCGGTTCGAGCCGGGAAAGTCTTTTCGTAAATCGCGGACCTGTCGTTCGTTTCTTCTATAAATTCAGTGAAATTATCGCCGTCGTCGCTTATTTGTAATCTAAAAGCCGACATATCTTTATGCCTGTCGCCGAAATCATGCCGCCCTACGCTTGCCTTGGCTATTTTTATATTATTAAAGCTTCTCGTCTGCCCCAAATCTATTATTATCCAGTGATATTGCGGAATATTTTCTTCATGACGCCATATAGTATACCATTTTTTCTTATATCCGGGATTATTGCTTCCCATAATATATCTGGCGGCGTGCTCTTCCCTTCCTGCATCGCAGCACGATTCTATTACCGGGTTCTCGCATAAATTTATTATATTCCCGTCTTCGTCATGCATTTCGAAACGCAGTTCGTGCAGTCTTACATTCCCGTCGCTTCCCGCTCTGTCCACAAATAATCTGACGTATCTTCCCGTCATCTGTCCGAAGCGTTTTTCATAAACTGCCGAATTGTCGTCCGTTTCTCTGTTAAACTCGACCCAGTGTTCTTTGTCGTTGCTGATTTCGAAACGCCAAGCCGACGCGTCCAAATCCTTTCGCCCTACGTCTCCGTGCCAGCTGTCTCCCGTACTGGATTTAACCAGTTTTAAATAATTAAAAGTTTTTACCTCGCCGAAATCAACGATTACCCAGTGCGGACTGACTACTTTTCTCGTGCCGTGGTCGTGAGTAGCGCACCATTTTTCGTTGAATTTCATATCGCCGTCAATCAAATTCGCGGAGCGTTCGCCGTGACTGTTCTCGCAGCATACGGAATATACCGAAGCTCCCATTTGACTTGACGCGAAATTTATATTATATTTCTGCTCGCTTTTTTTATTCTTATTTTGATTTGAGTTATTACTATAATTCTGTCCGGGGATTTTTATTTTGATTTCGGGAATCGGGGGGATTTTAATCTCCGGCATTTTAATATTGTTAATATTGCCGAACAAAGCCGCGTTTACAGTATCCGTAATTTTATTTAATAAATTATTCAAATCGTCGAACCCCGTGGATTTTTTCACTTCGTTTATTATATTCTCGTCGACCGTTCCCTCTCTTATTTCTTCTATTTCGTCGCATAAATCCTCGATTTCACCGCAAAGCTCGTCGATTTCGTCCTGCATATTGTCAAGACTTTCGTGAAGCTCGTCGATTTTTTCGTCGAGTTCGTCTATTTTCTCCTGCACTTCGTCGCGCATTTCTTCGAGTCTGTCTCTGGTCGCTTCGTTGATGTTTCTGCTGTCCATTTTTTCTTCGATTGCGGTAAGAGTTTCTTCAAGCCGTTTTCTCTGCCCCTCTATTATATCCGTTTTATTCTCGATTTCCGAACTTCTCCTGACTTTCTCTTCTTCGAGCGCGTTTTTCTTTTCCCGGAGTTCTTTTACTTTCGCTTCTTTTATTTCCAGTTCAGACGGTAGCTTGGGGATTTCAGGGATTTCGGGTTCGGGCTGAGTTTGGGTTTCAGGGGTTGGATTTAAAGTCTCGTTAATTTCCTTTATTTTATTGTTTAAATCTGTGATTTCAGAGTCGATTTCATCTATTTTTTCTTTGACTTTATCTTTCACTTCTTCCATTTTTTCTCTTGTCGAATCTGATATATCGTCGTCGTATTCCGAACTTTTCCTGTTTAAATCGTCCAGAGTAGTATTAAGCTCCTGTTTCTGCTCCGTAAAGTCCTTTAACTTTACTTCGTGTTCGCTCAGTTTCCCATGTAATTCTTCTATGATTTTTTCGTCGTTTAAAATTTCCCGGTTCATAAATAAATTCTCCTCATTCCTCGTTATAACTTATAATAATTTCGTTTAGTTTTTTCGCCACGCTGTTTAAATAATCGAGTATCTCGCCGTCTTTATTGGTTTTCTCTGTTTTCTCTCTCTTATTTTTTTTGCTTTTCCCGCTTTTTTTCGCGATTATATCGACGTTGTCGAGTATTTCGTCAAACCCCCTGAAGTCTTCTTTGTCCGCCGATAAAATATTATCGACGCTTGTTCCCAGCATAGCCGCGAGACCCGGAAGAATCGCGATATCCGGCATACTTTCGCCCCTCTCCCAGTTGCTTACGGCCTGATGGCTTACGCCAAGACTGTCAGCTAATCTCTGCTGCGTGTACTTTCTGGCTTTCCTGAGTATCATTATGTACGCTCCGACTTTTTGATTGAACATCTTAACCTCCCCCGTAATTAATTTTCACTGAACGTCCGTGATTTCTATTTTACGCTGAATTTTCGTAAACTTCAAGCAAGCGTTACTTGAAATTTATAATAAATCAAAAAAATTCAAGCGCCGCTTGAATTTTTTTATATATCCGGGGTTCGATTTTATTCAGATTGCATCTTTGCGAAAATCCATCGATATGATATTCTCGCTCTCAACAACTTCGAATAAATGCGGAGGATACGCATATTCTTCCCCGGATTCGTCAATAAGAGCGAACCAACCGAGCCCGCAGTCGCGGGCGCTATAAACTTTGTTTTTTTTCAACGATGTTCCGTGATGAACGTCAACCATACATTTAATCTTCATTTATAAACCAGTTCCCTCCTCTGTCAACTTTGATTTTCCACCATACTTTTCCAATAGTAGGTTCTTGATACCAGTGTAACTCTGCTTTAAAACTAATCCCGCCGAAATCAATATAACCAATTCCTTTGACTTTTTGCCACTCATAAATTTCGCCGCCAAATACGCCGACAAGAGTATCGGCAATATCAATTTTACGATTTTTACCTTTTCCGGCTATTACTTCAATATTAGTAATTATCGAGCCTTCCGTCAAATTTGCGATTTCACCGTCCGGCAGCATTATATCATAATTCCTGAACTTCGCTCCCAGACTGCGCCCGACTTCAATATCGGGCAGCCTTAAAATATCTTCGTCGAAAGATTTTCCAACATTCATAGTTTTCACACCGTCCGTATCTATTATACTACTATCCAAATTATTTTTCAAGTCTTTCCAAAAACTTTTCAAATCGATTTTTACTCTCGGCTATTTCTGAATATTCTGTATAATTATACCTGTAAACTTCGGTTATATAATCGCCGATATAATTTATATCCTTAAGTTTTTTGAAAATTTTTAGATAGTTTAAATTTCCGAAAAACGGCAGTCTGCACATTTCCGTTTTAGAAATATTTTCGCATTTATCATCTATATACATATCGTTTAGGTGAATATGCGCGATATTTTTACCCATAGCGTCTATTATATCGCAAACGTCGAATCCTCTCGTTACGGCGTGCTTGAAATCAAGCGTAAATCTAATCTCCGGTGAAATATTTATAATCTCTCTTATATAATTGTTCACAGTTCCGATATTTTCGTGGAGAAGCTCGACTCCGTATTTTTTCGCCTCCCGATTAATTAATAAAAATATACCGGCGTATTCTTCAACGGGCATTTTAAGCTCCCTGCCCGCAAGTCCGTGAAAAATAACAAAATCCGCCCCTAAAAACCGCGCCGACTCAAAAAACATTTTATACAGACTTATACTGTCGAGAGTTCTGCGTTTATATTCGGTGAAAAACAAAAAATGCTCGTATCCCGATAAATAAGGGTGAACCGCAGATATTCTTATATTATTATCCGCGGCTTTTGATTTTATATTTTTTAGATATTTTATTTCTGTTTCGGACTGCGTATTCAAAAAAAGCTCGCAGACGTTATATTTTAACCCGCCGCATACTATATCAAAAGCGTCCTCCAAAGGCATGGGATAAAAACAAGCCGTCGATATTCCCGCTGTTTTTTCAGGATTGAACATAAAATTAAACAAATATATAAAATTAAAATAAAAGGAGTTATTCAGCCGTGTATCTTAAAAACATGATTTCATACGTCAGGTCAGCAAACTCAAAACTGGAAAACAAATTCAGCTCAATCAACAAAATATCCGAAAGCGTTCTGATTTTCGGGCAGCTTTTTCTGCTGCTCATACTCTCGGCCGGTCTGCTTTACTCCGTTAAAACTATATCCGGACCAATAAATTTACTAAATCTTCTAAGCGTTTTCGATTCCGTACGGCTGTTATTCGAAAACTCCGCGTCCGGATTATTTTTACTCTGGGTAACCGCGATTTTTATAGATTACATAGAGAAGAAAAACAGGGATTAAATTTACTTCGCTTTATTTTTGCTTTTCTCTTCTCCTGCGCCCTTTAAAAAGTTCCAGAGCTGCCCGGCAAGGCACAGCGACGAAAACAACCCGCTCATAATTCCCACGATAAGCGGCAAAACAAACGTCCTAATCGACGGAACCCCGATTATAAACAAGACGATTAAAACGAAAAACGTCGTAAGCGTCGTGTTGAAAGACCTCGCTATCGTCTGCGACAGACTCATGTTTATGATTTCCGCGAATTTTATATTCGCGCCTCTTTTCAGTTTCATATTTTCCCTGACCCTGTCGAATATAATAATAGTCGCGTTTATAGAATATCCCAGAATCGTCAGGAACGCCGCAATCACCGCAACGTTCATCGAGATTTGCAGCAGCGAATAAACCGTGAGCATTACGAACAAGTCAAACAAAAGACATATAACCGTCGCAAGCCCCGACTTAAAATCAAATCTGACAGATATATATATAAGCATCAGAACGGACGCGATTACCACCGATAAAATCGTGCTTCTCGTCAGAGTTTCGCCGACGGTCGGGTTTACGTTGTTCGTTCTGTAAATATCGTCCTCGGTAATATTATATTTTTCAGCGAGAGCCTCGAATATTTCGTTGCGCTTGTCCGTGTCTATATCCTGCGTTTTAATCACGACCTGCTGCGCGGGGTTCCCCGAACGCACAACTGAAGAAACGGCGTTCGCCCCCAGTATCTCAACCGCGAGAGACTCTATATCCTCAACGTCCGAAACGCTCAAATCCCTGCCCATATTATACTCCATGATTGTTCCGCCGACGAAATCTATATCCCAGTTGAATCCCCTCGTGAAAAACGATATTATCCCGGTCAGAAAAATCACGCCCGCAACCGCCAGAAATATCAGTCTCTTCGACACGAAGTCAAAATGAAACTGTTTATAACCCGCGTTTAAATTATTTATTTTATCTATATTATCCGTTCTGTTCATAAATATTTTATCCTTTCAAATAATCAAAATCAAACTATCTGTTTTTATATCCCGTAGAGTTTCGCGTTTTTTATATTCATGCCGACCAGTTGGTGCAACAGCCAGCGGGTTATCGTTATCGCCGTGAACATAGAGACTATAACCCCTATAAACCAGACGACCGCAAAGCCGACTATCGGTCCCGTTCCGAAATACCAGAGAACCGCGGCGACCATAAGCGTCGTTATATTAGAGTCGAGAATCGCCGTAAGCGCTCTTCTGAATCCGCCTTTTATAGATAATCTTACGCTTTTTCCGCTTCTTAACTCTTCTTTTATTCTCTCGAATATAATTACATTCGCGTCGACCGCCATACCCATAGACAATATAATCCCCGCAATTCCCGGCAGAGACAAATTAACCTGGGTTAAAACAAGAACGATGCCGACGATGCCGATATACGCCACGAGAGATATAGACGCTATAAGCCCCGGGATTCTGTAATATACAATCATAAACAGCATGATTAATATAACGCCTATTAACCCCGCGAATAAACTCGTCTGTATAGATTTCTCTCCCAGAGCCGGACCGGTCGCGGTAAGCTGAACGTCTTTCAAAGCGAACGGCAGCTGTCCGGCCGATATTAACCCCGCCCAGTATTCCGCCGACGCCCTGTCGTATCCCCCGGTAATAGTGCAGGTGTCCGAGTTTATTTCCTGCTGAACTCTCGGACGCATCAGTTCTGAGTCGTCCATAAATATCGCGATATAATTTTCGCCCTCGGGTCTTCTCGCCGCTTCTCTCGTCGCGTCCGCCCATTTGGCAACCGCCGCGGGATTGAGACGCAGGCTTATAAACCATTCGTTGTAGCCGCCGCCTATATCTCCGTAATCGGGAACCGCGTTCGCAATATCGCTGCCTTCGAGAACAAGATTCCCGTCCGAATCTCTGAACTCGAGAACCGCGTTCGCTCCGAGCATCCTAACCGCTTCCTCCGGGTCCGATATTCCCGGGATTTCAACTATAATCTGATTCGTTCCGCCGGACGTCACAGTCGCCTCGGTGTAGTTGAGCATATCGAGACGCCCCCTTATCATCGCGACGGCCGTGTTTATTTCCGCGCTGGACGGAGTCCTGTTGATATCAGCCTCGTAAACGATCGCCGACCCTCCGGCAAGGTCGAGCCCGAGCCTTATTCCGTCCTCGTCAAAAACTCCGGGGATTTTCCACGCCCTGATTCCGAACAGCGCAATCGAGAGCAAACACGCGATAGATATAACCGTAAGTGTAAAAGCCGCTATACTTTTTTTCATTTTCAATATCCTCTGTATCTTCCAAATAATAATATAATTAAACAACGAATCTCATTATACCACAAACAATCCTGAAATGTCAACGATTTTTTGATTTTTAGCATAAAAAGCCGAAAAAATTTTATATTTTATTTATATTTTGTATTTTTTTAATATTTTTTGAATGATTTTTATAAATTTCTCTTGACTTTAGACCTTTTTTAGTATATTATATTAAATATAAGCCTATGTAAATTAAATTTACCTGAGGTAAAATATATTTACTATGGGTAAAAATAAACGAATCAAGGAGGAAACAACATTGCGGAATTTACTCGAAGTTAAAAACGTGAAGAAGCTTTACGGCAAAAAAGAAGCCGTAAAAGGCGTCTCGTTCGAGGTCGGCGAAGGCGAGATATTCGCCCTCATCGGCCCTAACGGCGCGGGGAAAACGACGACCCTGCGAATGATTTCAACGCTTATAGAAATCAACGGGGGGCAAATTACCCGGGGGGGAGTAGACGTTAAGAAATCCCCCGAAAAAGTCCGCGAGCTTTTAACCTATCTTCCCGACGAGGCGGGAGCGTACAAAAACATGACCGGCATAAGCTATCTTAGATTTATGGCGTCGCTGTGCGCCAATTCGGACGAAGAGGCGAAAAAATCGGTAGAGTACGCCGAAGAGATATGCTCTTCACTCGGCGACGCTCTCTATGAAAAAATCAAAACCTACAGTAAAGGCATGATGAGAAAATTGTTAATCGCCAGAGCGGTCATGACCCGTCCCAAACTCGCGATTCTCGACGAACCCACGAGCGGCCTCGATATAATAAACGGACTTGAAGTCAGAAATTTTATAAAGTCTCTTACTCAGTCCGGCATGAGCGTCTTACTCTCCAGCCATAATATGCTTGAAATAGACTATGTTTCGGACAGGGTCGGCATAATAGACAAAGGTCTGCTTTACGCCGTGGGTACGCCTAAAGAGCTTAAAGAAAAATACAACGCCGCGAACCTCGAGGAAGTGTTTGTCCAGTGCGTTAAAGAAACAGAATCAAAAACAGGGAAAGGGGGAGAAACGGCGTGAACAAAACAAGAAAATCAAAATTCCCGATTATATTCAAAAAAGAACTGAAAGACTTGATGACCCCTCAGGCGCTTATTCCAATCGTTATATTGTTTTTTCTGTTTTATTTTATGGGGGATATAATAGGCTCGCTGAGCGACGACCATACCGTTACAATCAATATCGACGAGCCGGGGATTTCCGACGGACCCCCGGCCGAAATGACCGTCTCGGCAAATTCTCTCGTCGGATTTATAGACGAAGATAATTCGGAACTCTCGAATTATATCAAAGACAATATAAGAAATTTCGGCGTGATTCCCGTTTTCCCCGAAGCGGCAGACCCGGAAACTGCCATGAATCAGCTTGAAAGCTATGATTTTGCGGGAGAAGAAGTAAAAATCCAGACGCTTATCGTTATACCCCGGGGATTTGAAGAAAATCTTCTCATCGGAAATTACGCGTCCGTCGACGCATATTCCTCAATCGATTCTTTCGGTATGACCTCTATGATTGCGGGGGCTTCGGCTCATACTGTGACTTCCGCCGTAAATAATCTTCTCTCGCAGAGATTATACGAGATTTACGGCGGCGACCCGAATATAAACATAAATTATATAAAATTCCCCGTCTACTCAAACGATTTTACTTATCTGAATAATATAACCCAAAACGTGAACGCAAGCATGGTTCTGGGCTATGTTACGAGTCAGACGGTTTTCCTGCCGATTATTATATTTATTATAATCATGATGTCGACCCAGATGCTCGCCGCGTCTATAGTAAACGAAAAAACGGACAAAACCCTCGAAACAATCATGACTACCCCGATGAGCAGAATGTCCGTCTTACTCGCGAAGATTTTATCCGCGGCGATATACGCGGGAATATACGCCGGGGCGTACAGCGTTTCGTATAAGAGATTCATGGACAGTCTCGGAGGAAGCGACGGGAATTATCCGGACGAGTTTATTTCCTCTCTCGAAAAGTTCGGCATAACTTTTGATATCACCGCGTTCGCGATTATAGGCGCGCAGTTATTTTTGTCTGTTTTGTGCGGTCTCGCGATATCGATGCTCATAGGCATGATTATAGAGGACATGAAAACCCTCCAGGCTTATTTAATGCCGGTTATGTTCTTAATCATGATACCGTATCTTTTATCTATGTTTCTCGATATAAACACTCTGCCGGCGATTGCGAAAATTTTAATATACGCTCTGCCGTTCACGCATACTTTTACGGCGGCGACGAATTTATTCACGCAGAATTATACCCTGATTATTTTCGGGATTATATACCAGGCGATATTCGTCGGCGCTCTGCTTACTGTCGCCGTGAAAATATTTAATTCAGACAAACTATTCACCCTCGGTCAGATTATGGCGAAGAAAAACAAAGGCAGAAATAAAAAATCCGCCTTTGCCAATCTGCTTAAAAAATAAATATTTATATAAATCTATATAAACTCAATCATACTGCCGTCCCAATAACCCGGCGCGTCGTAACCCAGAAGATTTACTATTGTCGCGGCTAAATTCGACAGTCCGAAATTTTCGTCTTTAACGGTATATTTAGCGCTATTGAAATCGTCGATAATTATGCACGGAACGGGGTTGAGCGTATGCGCCGTTTTGGGCTTCGGCCGGTTATTATTATCTCTTGACGGCAGACCGTTTTTATCGAGCTCAAACATTTCGTCGGCGTTGCCGTGGTCGGACGTTACTATTAAAACCCCGTTCGCTTCCCTTACCGATTCTAATATCCTGCCGAGCTGTAAATCGACCGTTTCCACGCCGATAATAGTCGCGGCAAGATTGCCGGTGTGTCCGACCATGTCTCCGTTGGGGAAATTCGCCCTGATAAATTTATATTTATTATTTTTGATTTCCTGAATTAATATATCTGTGATTTCCGCGGCTTTCATCCACGGACGCTGCTCAAACGGGATAATATCCGATTTTATCTCTATATAGTTTTCTGTCTCCTCGTCGAATTTACCGCTTTTGTTGCCGTTCCAGAAATAGGTCACGTGACCGAATTTCTGCGTTTCCGAAACCGCAAGCTGGGTTATTTTTTCAGCCGCGAGATATTCCCCGAGTGTGCCTTTTATTTCCGGCGGGTTGACGAGATAATTATTGGGTATATGCAAATCTCCGTCGTATTCGAGCATACCCGCGTAAAAAACATTCGGTTTATATATTCTGTCAAAATATTTCTTGTCAAAATCGCTGTTCGGGGGAGAGTCGAAAGCGAGGCTTATCTCGATTGCCCTGTCTCCCCTGAAATTAAAGAACACGACGCTGTCGCCGTCGAGGATTTTCCCCGCGGGTTCGCCGTTCTTGTCTGAAATTACAAAAGCGTCGAGAAACTGGTCGTTGTCGTTGTTTGTTTCTTCTCTTATAGTTTTAATCGCTTCAGCGGCAGAGTTAAAAAGCCTGTTATTAGCGCCGGAGTCGCCGAGAACGTGGACTTTCCAGCCTCTCTCAACCATAGACCAGTCCGCGCCGTATCTGTCCATAGTAATTTTCATGCGTCCTCCGCCCGAAACTATTTTCGCGCTGAAATCTTCTGAATTTAAATTATCGAGAAACTTCTCGAATTTTTCGACGTAGATAATCCCCGAGGTTTTGGGAACGTCCCGTCCGTCGAGAAGTATATGAATCTTAACGTTCTTTATATTTTCTTTTTTAGCCTGTTTAATCATGGCTTCAAGATGATTCAAGTGAGAGTGAACATTTCCGTCTGAAAACAGTCCAATAAAATGCAGACTTGAATTTTTATTGCTTTTGATATTTTCTATTAGTTTACGCCAAGTTTCCGACGCGAACATTTCGCCGGACTCTATGGCTTTCGTAACGAGCTTCGCGCCCTGCGCGAAAACCTGACCCGCTCCCATAGCGTTATGCCCGACCTCCGAATTGCCCATGTCTTCGTCGCTCGGCAGTCCGACCGCCGTTCCGTGAGCTTTGAGATTTACAGCCGGATAGTTTGATTTTAAATAATCCAGATTTGGCGTGTTCGCGAGAGAGACGGCGTTTCCGCCGTTTTCGGGAGCGTCGCCGACTCCGTCCATGACGACGCAGACGAGAGGTCCGTTTATACCCTGAAATTTATTTGACTTGTTTAAACGCATAATTATAAATTCCCCTTTTTTGTTTTTTTATTTTATTTTTTAATATAAACAATTATACATTATTAAGACGGTTTTGTAACGCCGCAGACAAAAAAAGTTACAAACTAATATTATAATATTTATTTTTTGTTAATTTTACTTGTTTTATTGAAATAAAACGCAATGTATGATATAATATATATAATTTATGAGGGAGGCGTTTCTCGTCATGACGGCAAACGGAAACAGAAATATTAAAACCGGGGTCAAAAAAAGAGAGAACAAAACAAAACCGCGGAGCAGAATCTTTCGCGCGGGCGCGGTTTTTGCTATGACGCTTTTTTCCGTTTTCCTCTCGGTTTCGGTTTCGGTTTTCCCGGGAGTTCAGCCGGGCTTGAATCTGACCGTTTTGTTTTTCTCGTCGGCCGCGGCCGCGGCTTTGCTTGCTTGCGTCGTTTTTATTACCGGTCCGGCGATAATTATTCCCGCGGGCGCTTTGAGCTTTGCGGCAAGCCTCGCGCTCGGCGGGGGTATAATAAAATCAATCGTCTGTACCGGCTATATTTTCGCCGCGGCGTTTATCTATTTCGGCATAAAAAATATAAAGGGCGCGAAAAGCAAAAGAACGAGAATAACCGTTTCGGCGGCGGCTTGTCTGTCGGTATTCTACGCCTTCGTTATTTTAATCCATATATTTTTGTCGGCGGGAGCGTTATCCGCGGACTTAATCGCTTCGGCGAGCGAAGCCGAACTGAGACGCCGCGTCGAGGGCTATATAATTATGTCCGGACGGGAAGCCGGGGATTATACGGCTGAAACCGAGTCGCTAATCACCGAGCTCGTCGTTAATTTCCAGGCGATTTTACCGGCGATGTTTATCATATATAATCTCGCTTCGGCCTATCTGGCTACTTCGCTGTTCAAATACGCGTATAATTTTTTCGCGCCGAGAACGGCGAATAATATAAATAATAATAAAAAGAAAATAAAAAGCGTCGCGTGGAGAATCAATATGTCCGTGATTTCGGCGGTGATAATGCTTACGTCGATTTTCGCGGCGATTCTGTTTTCTTCCTCCGGCAATATCCTCGCGTCGATAGTCCTGACGAATCTTATATATATTTTAATACCGGGATTTTTGGTTACGGGGTTCTATTTTATCTGCGACAGATATTTTTCGCATGACAGAAATATTAAAATATTTTTGATACCCGCGGCCGCGGCGGGCGCTGCCCTGATCGTTTCGGTATATTTCGGCGCCGTTCTGATTACCGCGGCCGCGACGCTGACGGGACTTTACGCGGCTCTTATCGGCGATATAAAAAAATTCTACGAAAAGACAAGAAAATGGCTGTTCGGCGAAGACGACGATTTTGATTATTTCGAGTAGAAGACCGCATTAAAGCCCTCTTTTTTAAAGAGGGTGGCGCGGCGCGTAAGCGCCGCGACGGGTGTTTTTGAAATTTGACGAAAGGTTCGGTGAAATTATGGGGTTTTTAGAAAAATTAAAAATAAAAGGAAGGGGCAGGAAAAAAACGGGCGGCGAACCGGGTTCGCGGCTTAAAAATATTGTCCCTCTCGATTTGATTTATGAATTTGATTTCCCCGTTTTAATTTCAGACTCCAACGGATATATATTGTGGCACAATCCGGCCGCTCTCGAATGTCTCTCGAATTATGATTCTGAAAATAATAATAATAAAAAGCCGGGTATTATCAGGAAAAGCGTCGCGGCGGTTTCGGGGAATAAATTATCTCCCGAAAAATTCCGTGAAATTTACGGCGAGGGCAATTCGAAAGACGCTAAAATAGATTTTTCGGCTAACGGCAGTTTTTTCAGGGTCTCTATGCGCGAGTTCAGTATTAATAACGGTAATTATACTCAGAACGGCGCCGGTTATTCAGATAATCTGGATTTTATGATGTTCGTTTTCGACGACGTAACGGAACTTGAAATTTTAAAACGCGAAACTAAAGGCAAAGACCCCGCGGTCGCTTATTTTATAATCGATAATCTCGACGAGGCTAACCGGAAAATGCAGGACAGATACAGAAACGCTTCCGGCGAGGTATCGGTTCTGTTACACGAAATCGCCGAGAACTGCGGCGGGATTATAAAAGAATATAACAAAGATAAGTATTTATGCCTGTTTGAGAATAAAGACGTCAAAGAATTTGCGAGGACGAAATTTTCTATGCTCGATTTGGTCAGGGATATAAAAATAGAAGAGCTGAATATGCCCGTGACAGTTTCGGGAGGTTTTTCGAATATAACGGGAAATCTCGCCGAAAAGGAAGCGGCGGCGAGATACGCTCTCGATTTGGCTCTGCAGAGAGGCGGAGACCAGGTCGTCGTCAAGGGGCTGTCGTCTACGGAATTTTTCGGCGGCAAAACGAAAACGGTGCAGAAAAGGACGAAAGTACGCTCCAGGGTAATCGCGACGGAACTCGCGGAGCATATAAAATCGAGCTCGAATATTTTGATTATGGGGCATAAATACGCCGACAACGACAGCATAGGCGCGTGCGTCGGGCTGGCGCGTTTCGCGGCGTCGGTCATAACCGGCGCGGGAGAGTCGAGCATAAGCAATACCGATATAAACGATATAAATATAGTTGTGAATATTCACGACGCTAATATAAAATCCGCCGCGTCGAAGCTTGCGGGGATTGAGCTTTACGAAAATATGTTCGCGGACGAGTCCGCCGCTATGGATAAAATCACGGCGGACACTCTGGTTATTGTCGCGGACGTCAATAACCCGCAGTATTTTGAATCCGAGGCGATATTTAAAAACGCGTATAAATGCGCGGTTATAGACCACCACAGAAAGACCGCGGAATATATAAACGAGCCGGAGGTCGCATATATAGAGCCGTCCGCGTCGTCGGCTTCGGAATTGGTGACCGAAATTCTCGAGCAGAGACTTTCGCCCGGGGAACTTTTAAAGGAAGAAGCCGATTTACTCCTGGCGGGGATATTTTTAGACACGAAGAATTTTTCGAGAAACACTGGGGCGAGGACTTTTTCTTCGGCGTTATATTTAAGAGGGGAGGGGGCGAACCCGTCGGACGCGCTGGTACTGCTTAAAACGAACGTGGAAGAGTTTAAAAAAGAGTCGAGATTCGGAACTAATATAATAATATACAGGGAGATAGTCGCAATATCGATATTTGAGGAGGAGGCGACGATCGAGGACAAGACCGCGGGAGCGAAGGCGGCGGACAGGATGCTCGGTATAGACGGAGTCGAAGCGTCGTTCGTTATATTCAGAATCGAGGGGACGGTTCATATATCGGCGAGGTCGCTGGGAAAAGTCAACGTACAGGTAATACTGGAAGCGATGGGAGGCGGAGGGCATTTCGACATGGCCGGAGCGCAGCTCAGAAACTCGGGGCTGAAAGAAGCGTCGGTACTGCTCAAAAAGACGCTGGACGAATATTTTGATTTTGGGTAGAGGGCAGAGAGAAGATATAAAAAATTTTAAGAGGTTAGAATTATAGTATGCAGGAGTATATAAATAAAATAATATGCGGAAACTGCGCGGAGGTTATGGCAAAAATGCCGGATAACTGCGTTGATTTGGTCGTGACTTCTCCGCCTTACGCAGATAACAGAAAAAACACTTACGGGGGAGTTTCGCCGGATAGATATGTTGAATGGTTTCTGCCCGTTTCGGGCGAAATATTAAGAATACTGAAAAATACCGGAACTTTTATTTTAAATATAAAAGAAAAAGTAGTCGGCGGCGAACGGAGCTGTTATGTTTTGGAGCTGATACTGGAAATGAGAAAACAGGGTTGGCTCTGGACGGAGGAGTTTATATGGCATAAAAAAAACTGTTTCCCGGGGAAATGGTCTAACAGATTCCGGGATTCGTGGGAGCGATGCCTGCAGTTTAATAAAAATAAAAGCTTCGCTATGTATCAGGACGCGGTAAAAGTACCCATAGGCTCGTGGGCAAAGTCGAGACTGAAGAATTTAAGCGATACCGATTTAATCAGAGACGAAACAAAAAACAACAGCGGATTCGGAAAAAAAGTTGCGAACTGGCTGAATAAAGAAACGGTCTATCCTACGAACGTGTTATATTTACCGACGGAGTGTTCAAATAAAAATCACAGCGCGGCGTTTCCGGAGGAACTGCCGTCTTGGTTTATAAAATTATTCACCCGCGAAAACGAAACGGTTCTGGACCCGTTCGTGGGTTCGGGTACTTCGGCGGTAGCGGCGAAGAAGCTGGGCAGAAATTATATAGGCGTTGATATAATTCGCGAATACTGCGATTTGAGCGAGAGCAATTTAAAGAAATCAGAACATGAACGGGAGCAGTGTCATCAATACGGCTTAACAACGCAGGAGGCGAATTAGCGGTAATAATTATGGATAAAAATAAATTATATGAATTTATAAACGACAATATTTTTGATTTTCATCAAAACAGGCTGGATTCTCTGAATAAACTGAAACTGACGGACGTTTTGAAAAGAAAAAATTTATATTTATATAAAGCTAAAAATATTCAGACAAGCGAAGAATTGATAAAATCGGTTACCGACGCGTATTTGTCGTCGCAGGAAGAAACTATTTTCGGTGAATTTTTAGAGAAGCTCGCCGTGTTTGTCGCCTTTGAAAACAGAAACGGTTTCAAGTCGGG
>WRMA01000020.1 GCA_009777355.1 Oscillospiraceae bacterium
TCAGCCCGCGGGCGGCGAACCGGCGGACGACGCCGCCGAACAACCCCCGACAAACCCTCCAGAGCCGACCGAACCCCCCACGGAAAGACAAACGGAACCTCCGACCGAACCCCCCACGGACCCGGCGGAACTTCCCGAACCGGATAAAATAGCGAGAGGGGAAGAATTTTACGAGATTATCCCCGGCGCGAGATATTATCTGTGGTCTCCCAACAGCGGACTGTATCTGACGGTCGACGGCGATTTCAAATACGCCGGACTGAGTCAGGACGAGTATACCGGAAAACCTGAACAAATGTTTGTATTCGAAACGGTGAGAGTGGACGTAAACGAAACGAGAACAAGCTATATCTATAAAATAAGAGCGCTGGGAACAAAAGACGGCTATCTTGACGTTGAGGACGGAGAAGCGTTCGAAGACGGCGTGGGCGTCGTCGTAACTTCCGAACCCGAAGGAGAGGGCAGTCACGAATGGGACTTGAGACCTCAGGCGAGGGGAAACGCGTTTGACGCTGAAAATATTACTCTGCCAATATTCTCGGTTGTCAGCGCGACGTCGAGAACAGCAAGAGTTCTCGACGTAAGCGGAGTTTCAAAAGACCCCGGAGGATTCGTGCATTTGTGGGGCGGCGGAACGGCGGCAAATCAAAAATGGTTTTTCGAGCTTGTTTCGGACGTTGAAGCCGGGAATATAGTGCCTATTGGATTAAACGACGATTACGGCTATGAGTTTTTTGAATAAATAAATTAAAAATGTTATTTGGAGATATAAGTTGTTTCGGGGGCGGATTTCTATAATCCGCCCTGAAAACGGGCGTATAAAAAATAATATAATATAAAAGAAGGGGGAGGACAGTTTTGGACGAATCTATCAAATATAAAAGAGTCCTGCTTAAACTTTCCGGGGAAGCTCTGGGCAAAGACGGAAAAGGGATTTTAAATTATGATATATTAAAAAATATCAGCGCGAAAATAAAGACTTGTATAAATATGGGCGTATCTTTCGCAATAGTAGTGGGCGCGGGGAATATATGGCGCGGGTCGTTCGGCAAATCTATGGACGGCGTAAGGGCCGACCACATGGGAATGATTGCGACCGTTATAAACGCGCTCGCTTTGCAGGACGTTCTCGAATCCGACGCAATCGAAACGAGAGTCATGACCGCAATCGAAATGAATCAGGTCGCGGAGCCTTATATCAGAAACAAAGCTTTGTCGCATTTGAAAAAAGGCAGGGTGTGCATATTTGCGGGGGGAACGGGAAGCCCGTATTTTACGACGGACACGGCGGCGGTCATGAGGGCGAAAGAAATTAATGCGGACATAGTTCTGCTCGGCAAGAACAACGCGGACGGGGTTTACTCTGCCGACCCGAATAAATTCCCGGACGCGAAAATGTTTGACAATTTAAATTATCAGCATATATTAATAGATAAAAATCTCGGCGTAATGGACAATACCGCGGCGTCTTACTCGATGGATAACAACATACCGATATTAGTTATAGGAATAGACGACACCGAGAATATAATACGCGCGCTAAAAGGCGAAAAAATCGGAACTATGATTAAAAACTGAGTATATATATAATATTTAATATATAATAAAATATTTTTTTGGAGGGAAAAAGAAATGATGATAGACGAAGTAAAAGATTTTGAAGAGAAAATGAAAAGACAAATATCCGGATACGAGAATATGCTGTCGTCGATTCGCGCGGGAAGGGCGAACCCCGCGATGCTCGATAAAATTCAGGCGGACTATTACGGAACGCCCACGCCGCTCAGTCAGATGGCCGAAATTAAAATCCCCGACGCGAGGACGATCGTGATAAACCCGTGGGACGCGACGTCGATTAAAAATATAGAACGGGCGATAAACGCGTCCGATTTGGGGCTCAACCCGATGAACGACGGTAAAATTATAAGACTGAATCTGCCCGCCGTGACCGAAGAGAAGAGAAAAGATTTGACGAAACAAGTCGCGAAAATGGGCGAGGACGCGAAAGTATATCTGAGAAATATAAGGCGCGACGCGAACGAGAAGTTTAAGGACATGAAGAAAAAAAGCGAGATGACCGAGGACGATTTGAAAAAAGCGGAGAAAGATATCCAGGATATGCTGGATAAATTTATAAAAGAAGTGGACGCGGTCGCCGCAAAAAAAAGCAAAGAGATTATGGAACTTTAGAGCTATGGGGTTATGTTTATCTGCTAAAACGCTGATTAAATTTTTAGAGGATAACGGCTTTAAATTTGTTCGTTCAAGAGGAACTTCTCATCATATTTACAGCGACGGCGTCGTTACAGTTTCTATTCCCGTTCATGGTAATGATGATATCGGAGAAAATTTGGTACGTAAAATATTAAGAGAGTCGGAATTAACGAAGATTGAATTATTAAAATGGTTAGGGAGGAAATAATTGTGAAAGCAAGACTGGCAGTAATGCTGAAAAAACAAAGCAACGGCAGTTATTATGCTGTTTGCCCTGAATTACACGGTTGCTACACGCAAGGCGATACTTACGAGAAAGCATTGGAAAATTTAAGAGAGCTTGCGGAAATATCTATAAAAGAAGAACTTGAAGACGGAACCCAAATAGAAGAATTATATTCGGAAGAATCAACTATTTACAGTGATATGATTGTTGAAGTACAAAGATAAAGACAATCAAAAGGATTATTTAAAATATGAAAAAAAATCTGCAGTTTATCGAAGTGATTAAATCAATCGGGAATATGCCCGGGCATATCGCGTTTATCATGGACGGCAACGGACGCTGGGGAACGAGAAGGGGTCTGCCGCGTACCGCGGGTCACGCGCAGGGAGCGAAAACGTTTAAGAAAATAGTCGACTACTGTATTAAAATAGAACTGAAAACGGCTACGTTTTACGCTTTCTCAAGCGAAAACTGGACGAGACCGGACGACGAAGTATCCCTGCTTATGAAAATGCTGGATAAAAATCTAAACGAGATTCTCGCTAAATTTTCGAGATACGACGTCGAAATAAAATTTATAGGCGGCTTATCTAAATTTCAGGAAAGTTATTTTGATATGTACGCGAAGATGAAGGATATTCAGAGTAAAACTCAGGGGAAGTCCATGAGGTTGAATATCGCAATGAATTACGGAGGCAGGGACGAAATAATAAGCGCCGCAAACAGAGCGTTCAAAAAAAACGGCGGAGAAGAAATCACTTCCGAAACGCTGGAAAACGAACTGTATACGAACGGCCGGCAGGACCCGGATTTGATTATAAGAACCGCCGGGGATAAAAGGCTGTCTAATTTTCTGCTGTGGCAGTGCGCCTATTCGGAGCTGTGGTTCACGGACGTTCTATGGCCGGATTTCAGCGAAAAGATATTGAACGAGGCGATCCTTGATTTTTCTAACAGAAAAAGACGCTACGGAGGAGTATAAATAAAAAATGCTTACCCGTATTCTAACGGGGGCGGCCGCGCTTATTGCGTTTGTTCCCGTTTTATTCTTTTCGCATACCCCGGTTTTTGATATAGTTATAGCTTTGATTTCGCTTTTGGGAACGCTCGAGCTTTTGAAATGCGCCGGAGTCATAAAAAAATACGCGCTGTCTCTGCCGTCTCTCGCGGCCGCGTTCTTTGCGCCCCTGCTGTTCAGGTATGCGGCGAACGAGTTAATACCGGTTATTTTTGCCGCGTATTTGTTTTATTTGTTGTTCGCGTCGGTTTTCACGAGAAAAAATAATTCGACGAACGATATGGCTCTCTGTTTTTTTTCGGCCGTTTTCGTGAGCGTGTCCTTTACGGCCGTAATCATAACGAGGGAGCTTGCCCGCGGGGATATTTTGTATCTGCTGATATTTATAGGCGCGTGGTCGACGGATACTTTCGCTTATTTTACGGGGAAATTTCTGGGAAGGCATAAACTTCCCGGGGTTCTCCGGGAAGTTTCGCCGAACAAAACCGTCGAGGGCGTAATGGGCGGGGTAATATTCTGCGCCCTGGCGTTTGTTTTATACGGGTTCATAATAGAGAAATCAAATAGATTCGGCGTTTCGCCGGATTATATAACGCTTGCGTGTTCGGGAGTTTTAGTATCCGCCGCCGCGCAGCTCGGGGATTTGTCGATGTCCGCGATAAAGAGAAATTACGGCGTAAAAGATTACGGCGCCGTATTCCCGGGTCACGGCGGGGTTCTTGACAGATTCGACAGCGTAATGGCGGCCGCCGCCGCGGTTATGATTATCGGCAAATATTTGAAAATATTCAGCGAGGTGGTTTAGTATAAATATAACGATACTCGGGTCAACCGGGTCAATCGGTACGCAGTCTCTCGAAGTGATAGGCGAACTGAAAAGAAATACAAACGACGGGGATTATGACGTTTTCGCAATATGCGCGAATAATAATACCGCGCTGCTTGAAGAACAGGCGAGAAAGTTCAAGCCGGAATACTGCGCCGTTTACGACGAAAACAAAGCCGGAGATTTAAAAATTAAACTTAGAGATACGCAAACGAAAGTTTTGGCCGGCATGGACGGCATAAATTTTATTTCGGAGCATAACAAGACGGATTTCGTAATAAACGCGCTTACGGGTCAGATTGGTCTGGAACCTACGCTGAACGCGATAAGAGCGAAAAAAAATATAGGTCTCGCAAACAAAGAGACTCTCGTCGCGGCCGGAGATATAGTCGTGAGAGAGGCGGAAATAAACGGCGTAGATATTTTGCCCGTCGACAGCGAACACTGCGCGGTCTTCCAGTGTCTCGCGGGAGAGGAAAACAATAAAATCGATAAGATTATCTTAACCGCCTCAGGAGGGCCGTTTTACGGCAGAAACAGAAAAGACCTGGAAAACGTAACGGTAAAAGACGCCCTTAATCATCCGACGTGGAAAATGGGGAAAAAAATAACGGTCGATTCGGCGACGATGATGAACAAAGGTCTCGAACTTATCGAAGCTTGTTATTTGTTTGACGTATCTCCAGATAATATAGATATAGTTATACACAGGGAGAGTATAGTTCACTCTCTCGCGCAGTTCGAGGACAAGTCTGTGAAAGCCCAGATGAGTCTGCCGGATATGAAAATGTGCATACAGTACGCGATAACCGGCGCGAATAACGGCAAACGGCAGAAAAGCCTATGCGGCGAACTTGACCTGACGAAAATAAAAAATTTAAGCTTCGCAGAACCCGATAACGAGACTTTTACATTTCCCGAACTCGCGCGTTCTGCGGTAAAACGGGGAGGAACGCTCCCCGCCGTAATGAACGCGGCGAATGAAGTCTGCGTCGATTTGTTTTTGAGGGAGAAAATAAGATTTACGGATATTTTCGATTTTGTCCGGGAGGCTGTCGAAAAACACAAAAATACGGAAAATCCCGGTATAGAAAATATAATATACGCGTCGAATGATATAAAAAGACATTTTCTATCAAGATTCGCATAAATATTATATATAATATTTTTGGAGGTATGTAAAAATTATGCATACGGAGACTTTGCTGTCGGTACTGAACGTGATTTTTTTTAATATATTGATTCCGCTCCTGATTCTGAGTTTTTTTATATTTGTTCACGAACTCGGCCATTATCTTTCGGCCCGCGCGTTTAACGTCGCGATAAAAGAATTCGCAATCGGCATGGGCCCTAAAATTTTCATGGTGACAAGAAACAAAATAGACTACGCGATACGGGCGGTCCCTATGGGCGGGGCTTTGACTATGTACGGCGAGGACGAGGATTCGGACGTTGAAAACGCCGTGAGCAAAAAACCGGTATGGCAGAGGTTTATTATAATGTCGTCGGGTTCTTTTATGAATCTTCTTCTCGGGTTTATTATAATGTCGGTCCTCGTTTCGGGAGCGGACGGATACTATTCGAATAAGATAAACAGATTCCTGCCTAATTCGCAGTCGAACTCGAGCGGACTCGTCGAAGGAGACGAGATACTCGGAATAAACGGCAAGAGGATAAATATATATAACGATTTGGCGTACGCTTTAATACGCGGCGGAAAAGACCCGATTGATATTACGATTATGAGAAACGGCGAAAGAATCGTGGTAAAAGACGTGAAATTCCCGACTGAAACCGAAGGCGGAATAACCTACGGGGTCGTGGATTTCGAGCCGACGGTTTACGCGAAGAGTTTCGGCGCGGTCGTAAACCAGACGTTCTATCAGTCGCTGTCGACGATAGACATGGTCTGGACGTCGTTTTTCGACTTACTGACGGGAAGGTTCGGAATCGAGGAGGTTTCGGGACCCGTGGGGGTAACTCAGGCAATCGGCAATTCGGCGCGGGAAGCATCGCAGTCGCGGGGGGGAAGCAGAATGTTCTTGTTTATTCTCGCGATAATAACGATGAACCTGGGCGTCGTGAATCTTCTGCCGCTGCCCGCGCTGGACGGTGGGAGAATAGTATTTTTGATTATAGAATTTGTGAGACGCAAGCCTCTCAAACCCGAATACGAGGGATATATACATCTTGCGGGGTTCGCAATGCTTATATTATTCGTGATTTTCATAACGTATAAAGATATAATGAAATTAATAGCGGGGCAGTAGAAAAATTATTTAAATAAGAGGAGAATTAACGGTATGAATTCAATTATAATGAATTTTGACGACTCCGCCGATATAAACTCGGTGTATAATCATCTTATAGAAAAGTATCCTAAAATTAATATAACAAAGAAAACCGAAAAAAATACGGCTAAAGCATTTCAGGAAAAAATGGAATACGAATTAAAAAAGCTTGGTATCAACAATGAAGAGGAATTTATGGATTGGATGAATATCGTAATAAAAGAAACGCGGAGGGAGCGTCGCGGTGAAAATAATATTTGACACGAACGCATTGTTTCCGGCGTGGATATATTTAAACGGCGTCTGCGCTAAAGCTCTTCGCAGAGCAATCGGAGATAAAAAAATTTCCGTTGTCATATGCACGCATACTCTTGAAGAACTTTTACGTAACTGCAATAAAAAATTTCCGAGAGAAATGACTAAACTACAGGCATTTTTGATTGATATACTTGAAAAAGCCGAATTGATAAAAACCCCTCCCGAGAGTGAAAAAACGCCGGAGGAAGATTTGATACGCGACACGGACGACCGTCCTTTATTGCGCGCCGCTCTTGCGGCGAATGCGGATATTATTATAACGGGCGATAAAGATTTTCTTGAAGCTCCCATTAAAAAACCAAGAATTTTAACGCCCGCAGAATTTATTAAACTTGAAAATTTATGAAATTAATAGCGGGGCAGGAGGAAATAAAAATGATAGTCAGGAGAAAAACGAGAGAAGTAAAGGTCGGCAATATAAAAATCGGCGGGGAAAATAAAATAAGCGCGCAGTCCATGCTTAACGCCGCCCCCGGCGATTTCGAAGGGCTGAAAAATCAGGTCGCCGCCCTGAAATACGCGGGCTGCGATATCGTTAGAATGGCGGTCGTCGATTTCGAAGACGTAAAAATAATAGGCAGACTTAAAGAACTCGCGGCGGCCGATAAAAATTACGACCTGCCGCTCGTCGCCGATATCCACTTTAATCACAGGCTCGCAATAGAATCGGCGTACGCGGGCATAGATAAAATAAGGATAAATCCCGGGAATATAGGCGGAGAAGACAGGGTAAAGCTCGTCGCGGAGGTTTGCGGGGCGAAGAAAATCCCAATCAGAATCGGCGTAAACGGAGGCTCTCTCGAAGAGTCTATACTCGCGAAATATCAGTCTCCCGTTCCCGAAGCTCTCGCGGAGAGCGCGGCGTATAATATAAAACTTCTCGAAAAATACGATTTTACGGATATTATAGTTTCGGCTAAATCTTCGGACGTCGATAAAATGATAAAGACTAATTTTATATTGGCCGAGATTTGCGACTATCCCATGCATATAGGCGTGACCGAAGCGGGAACGGCTCATAGAGGGCTTATAAAAAACGCGGTCGGCATAGGCAGCCTTTTGCAGAGGGGGATAGGAGATACTATAAGAGTGTCGCTGACTGCCTCGCCGGTGCTTGAAGTTTACGAGGGAATCGCGATTCTGAAATCCCTCGGGCTGTATAATAAATCAATCGATATAATATCGTGCCCGACGTGCGGACGATGCAGAACGGACGTTATATCGGTCGCAAACGAAGTGGAAAAACGAATTATACCGATAGAGAAAAAACTCGCCGAAAATATAAAGATAAAAATCGCCGTCATGGGCTGCGCCGTAAACGGCCCCGGAGAGGCGAAAGAAGCCGACGTCGGAATCGCGGGGGGGAGGAGCGGCTTCCTGCTTTTTAAAAAAGGAGAACCCGCGGGGAAAATCCCGGCTGAAAAAGCCGTGGATATATTGATTGAAGAGGTTGAAAAATTAGCGGATGATAAAAGAAAAAGAGAAGACTGAAACTGAAATTAAAGAAAAACGTTTTTTTGATATATTTAATAAATATCAGCCGACGCAAAAAGAAAAAAATATATTAAACGCGGCTTATAATATTAAGATTTACGCCGACAGGGAAGCGAGGATAATCGACGTAAATCTAAACTTCGACTCTCTTATCGAAAAAGATTTTTTGCATGATACTGAAGAAAAGATACGCGAAGTATATAATTTAAATAAAATGTCTTTTAAGCCGAAATATAAAAAAGAGCTTTTCTGCGAAGAATATTTCGCGCAGATTATCGCCGAAGCGAAAAGACTGACTGCGAACGTATGGTTTCTGAAAGACAGCGAAATAAAACTGAATAGGAATCAAGATAATAAGATTATAATAGAGCTCGCTCACGGGGGTAAAAATTATCTAGAGGAAGCGGCGAAATTCATAGATTTACTGAAAAAGATAATCGCGTCCGAATTTGATTTCAGCGCGGATATAGAGCTCGGCGGGGTGACGGCGCTGTATAAAAACGACGCCGGAGACATAGCGAACGCGGCGTTTAACATCGCGAAAATCGAAACGGAAGCCGCAAGGGAAATGCGGAGCGCGCGCGCCGCGGCGGAAGAGGCGGCCGCGGAAGAATCGCCGGGCGCGCAGGAGACCCAGCGGGAAAAAATAGAGAAAATCCGCTCGAAATCAAACGGACTGCCGGAAGCAGAATCTGAGCCGGAAACAGACGGGGATTTAATTTTGAAAATAGATTTCGGCGTTCAGGATTATGCGTTTGTTAAATCAAATAAATCAAATTCGAACAGAGACGAGATTGTTATGCCCGGGGATATTCTGCCGATAAAGAACATAAACGCCGATATCGTTCTGAACCCGGACAGATTTATAGTCACGTACGGGAAGATTTACGACATAGATTCAAAAGATATGCGCAGGACAAATAAAAAAAGCGCAACTATAAAAATCACGGATTACAGAGCGTCGATTTTGGTAAAGATTATAGATAAGGCCGAAGCGGTTTCTGAAATGCTGAAGAAAATATCCAAAAACGACTGCGTTATAATATCCGGCGAAGCCGATTACAGCGAATACGACGACGAGATTATAATAAATCCGGAATCTTTAATTAGAACGAGAGAGGTTATAAAAAAAGATACGGCTGAAAAAAAACGTATAGAATTACATCTCCACACGACGATGTCGAGTATGGACGCGACCGTTAAGCCCGAGGAGCTTATAAAATACGCGTATGAAACGGGGCACAGGGCAGTCGCGGTGACAGACCACGGGAACGTTCAGGCGTTCCCCGAAATTATGAATCAGAAAGAAAGGCTCAAATTAAAGGACGGCGAGAGCTTCAAAGTAATTTACGGCTCCGAAGGATACATGACGGACGATTCTAACAATTCGGTTTTCGGCAAAGTAAACGCGAATCTCGGGAAAGACGAGTTCGTTATATTCGATATAGAAACGACCGGGCTTTCTCCGAATAACTGCGGAATAACGGA
Organism: Oscillospiraceae bacterium; assembly: GCA_009777355.1. Lineage (GTDB taxonomy): Bacteria > Bacillota > Clostridia > Oscillospirales > WRJC01 > WRJC01. The sequence goes on from WRMA01000020.1 coordinate 9,876, forward strand.
AATCGGCGCGGTAAAAATAAAAGCCGGGGAGATAACCGGAGAGTTCAATACTTTCGTAAATCCGGGAATGGATATCCCGGCAAATATTACGCAAATGACAGGAATATCGAACGAAACGGTAAAGGACGCGCCGAAAATCAAAGAAGCGCTGAAAAATTTTTTTGAGTTCGCGGGAAACAATATGCTCGTCGCGCATAACGCTTCTTTTGACATGGGCTTTATAAGAAAATACGCCGCCGTCTGTAAATATAATTTTGCCAACCCGCATCTCGATACCCTCGCGATGTCGAGAAGCATAAACAAAGATTTGAAGAATCACAGATTAGACACCCTCGTTAATTTTTACAAAATAAAGGATTTCGAGCATCACAGGGCCTGCGACGACGCGAGAGCTCTCGCGGCCGTTTTTATGTACATGACCGAACAGCTGAAAACTTTCGGGGTTTCGAGCGTATTTGAAATGAACGAAATGGCGAACTCCTACCAGAACCCGACGAATCACGTGATTTTACTGGTAAAAAATTCAACCGGACTTAAAAATTTATATAAAATAATATCGGAGAGTTATACGGAGTATTTTTATAAACGTCCGCGAATACCCCGTTCCGTCCTCGAACGGTACAGGGAAGGCCTGATAGTCGGTTCCGCCTGCGAGGCGGGGGAATTGTTCGCCGCCGTAACCGAAGGGAAAAAAGACGCGGAATTAAAGCAAATCGCGAAATTTTACGACTATCTCGAAGTGCAGCCGACGGGAAACAATATGTTTCTGGTACATAACGGAACGGTTCAGAGCGAAGAGGAACTGAAAAGGTTCAACAGAAAAATCATAGAGCTCGGGGAAAAATTAAAAAAGCCGGTAGTCGCGACGGGAGACGTTCACTTTTTAAGGAAAAGCGACGAGATATCCCGTAAGATTTTACTTAAAGGCATGAAATTTCCCGACGCGGACCGGGATATACCGCTGTATTACAGGACGACTGAGGAAATGCTCGGAGAGTTTAGTTATTTGCCGAAAGAAAAAGCGTACGAAATAGTGGTTGAAAATACGAATAAAATAGCGGATATGACTGACCCGGATATAAGTCCGGTGCCCAGGGGGTCGTACACTCCCGAAATAGACGGCGCGAAAGAGCGCCTGAGGGAATCGTGCTATAAAAAAGCGAGGGAACTATATAAAGAACCGCTGCCCGTAATCGTCGAAAAGAGGATAGAGAAAGAACTCGGCGCGATTATCGGCAACGGGTTCGCCGTTCTGTACGCCGCGGCAATCGACCTAGTCGCGGAGAGCGAAAAGCAGGGATATCTGGTGGGTTCGCGGGGTTCGGTCGGTTCGTCGCTGGCGGCGTCTTTGTCGGGCATAACCGAGGTTAATCCCCTGCCTCCGCATTATTACTGCAAGAATCAAAACTGCGCGTATACGGCCGAATTTATCGCGGACGGTTCTTACGGGTCGGGTTACGACCTGCCGGAAAAAAACTGCCCGGACTGCGGGGAAAAATTAGAGAGGGAGGGGCAGGATATACCGTTTGAGACGTTTATGGGATTCGACGGAGACAAAGCCCCCGATATAGACCTGAATTTTTCGGGGACTATGCAGGTCGCGGCGCACAGATACACCGAGGAGCTTTTCGGCAGGGAAAACGTTTTCAGGGCGGGGACAATCGGCGCGCTCGCCGGAAAGACGGCTTACGGGTTCGTTAAGAATTATCTCGGCGAGAAAAATATAAGCTTGAACAAAGCCCACACGGACTGGCTCGTTTCGTCGTGCGTCGGGGTGAAGAGAACGACGGGTCAGCACCCCGGGGGTATGATAGTCATTCCGAAGGAATGCGACATATATGACTTCACGCCCGTGCAGTATCCCGCGAACGACGCCAAATCGGGAATCGTGACGACGCATTTCCCGTACGACTATTTAGAGGGGGTTATCCAGAAACTCGACCTGCTGGGCCACGACGTTCCGACTAAATATAAAATTTTAAAGGACATGACGGGCATAGACGTAAGGGAACTGCCGATGAACGACAAAAACGTAATGGAACTGTTTTCGTCGACGAAATCAATCGGAGTAAATCCGTCGGAAATCGACGGCGGACTGGGAACGTACGGCATACCCGAGGTCGGCACGAAATTCGTCAGGCAGATGATTGCGGAAGCGAAGCCTTCGAGCTTCGCCGACTTACTGCAAATCTCCGGACTATCCCACGGAACGGGAGTCTGGCTGGGCAACGCGCGCGAATTAATCAAAAATAAAACCTGCGATTTATCGGAAGTAATCGGCATACGCGATAATATAATGCTTTATCTCATACAGAAAGGCGTCGACCCGAGCCTCGCTTTCGCGATAACCGAAAGCGTAAGGAAAGGCAGGGGGCTGAAAACGGAATGGGAAAAGATAATGCTCCAAAATAATATACCCGAATGGTATATAGAGTCCTGCAATAAAATAGAATATATGTTCCCGAAAGCCCACGCTTCGGCGTATATGATAGCGGCGATGAGACTCGGCTGGTTTAAGGTTTACAGGCCCCTGGAGTTTTACGCGTCTTATTTTACGGTTCAGCCGGAGGGAATGGACGCGGAACTCGCGGCGTCGGGGAGAGATTCGATACGCCGCTATATAGAAGAGACCGAAAAGAAAGGAAACGAAGCTACGCAGAAAGAGAACGAAGTCGTCACGGCTATGCTCCTGGTACTCGAGATGTACGCGAGAAACATAAGATTTCTGCCGGTCGATATATATAAATCCGCCGCGTTCGAGTACAAAATCGAAGACGGGAAAATAAGACTGCCGTTCTCGTCGCTCGCGGGGGTAGGGGAGAACGCGGCGGAGAATATAGCCGCGTTCAGGGACGAGGCGAACGGAGAAATCTTTTCTGTCGAAGACGTACAAAAAAAAGCGAAGCTGACAAAAACGGCGGCGGATATCCTGAAACGGAACAAAGTTTTCGGAGATATTCCCGAAACCGACCAGATTTCGCTGTTCTGATATATTGCGCGACCGCTTTACCGGCCGTTTATTTCTTTATAATCAAGCTCCGGCTGCCTGACGCTCACTCTCGTGTAAGCCGGTACGGACTGCGTTATAAACGCGTTGCCGCCGATTACGGAGCCTCTGCCTATTATTGTTTCCCCGCCTAAGATAGACGCGCTGGAATAAATTGTCACTTCGTCTTCTATCGTCGGGTGGCGTTTTTTATTTCTCAGCTTCTGCCCGCCTTTCGTAGACAGCGCCCCGAGCGTCACGCCCTGATATATTTTCACGCGCCCGCCGATTTCCGCCGTTTCGCCTATGACTACGCCCGTGCCGTGGTCGATAAAAAAAGATTCGCCGATTTGAGCTCCCGGGTGAATATCTATGCCCGTTATGCTGTGCGCGTACTCCGTCATAATACGCGGAATTAACGGCGCGGACAGCAAATACAACTCGTGGGCCGCGCGATAGACGCTCACGGCAAATATTCCCGGATACGCGAATATAATCTCGCGCTTGTCATGCGCGGCGGGGTCTCCGTCGAACGCCGCGTCGACGTCGGTCAGCAATATTTCGCGCAGCGCCGGGATTTTACTCAAAAATACGCGGCTGATTTCACGGGCTTCAGCGAAATTTTCGGAGCAGTCCGTATTTTCGCTTCCTCCGGTATTAAACGCGCGGCAAATCTGCCGGCTCAGTATCTGTTCAAGGCGGCCGCCTTCGCCGGGATTTACTTCGCCGAAATATCCGGGGAACAGCAGCCGCCGGGTTATTCCGACGGCTTCTATAATCTTTTCTTTGTCAGGAAGATTTATCTTTGAATTTTTTAAACCGGATTCGTTCATGATTATTTTATTAAACTCCCGAAGAATTAATTTTATGAATCTGTAAACAACGGCGTCGACAAATAACGCTCGCCCGTGTCGGGGAGAACCGCGACGATTATTTTACCCTCGTTTTCAGCCCTTAACGCGATTTGCGCCGCGGCGCGAACCGCCGCGCCCGAGGATATTCCCGCAAGCAGGCCTTCTGTTTTCGCGATACTTCTGCCCGTTTCAAAAGCGTCGGCGTTTGAAACCGTAATAATCTCGTCGTATATGCCCGTATTTAAGATTTCCGGAATAAATCCCGCGCCTATGCCCTGTATTTTATGCGGCCCCGCCGCGCCTTTCGAGAGCATCGGCGAATCCAGCGGCTCGACCGCGATTATTTTAATATCCGGGTTTCTGGACTTTAAATACTCGCCCGCGCCGCTTATCGTGCCGCCCGTTCCTACTCCCGACACGAAAATATCTATTTTCCCGTCCGTATCCTCCCAGATTTCCGGCCCTGTCGTAGATTTGTGAACCGCCGGATTCGCGGGATTGTCAAACTGCCCCGGGACAAAAGAACCCGGAGTCTGCTCCGCAAGCTCCTTCGCTTTTGCGATTGCGCCTTTCATGCCTTTCGCGCCTTCGGTCAGTATAATCTCCGCGCCGTACGCTTTCAGCAGGGCGCGCCGCTCAACGCTCATCGTTTCCGGCATAGTCAGGATAACTTTATATCCTCTCGACGCCGCGACCGAAGCAAGCCCGATTCCCGTGTTGCCGCTTGTCGGCTCGATGATTACGGAGTCTTTCGTCAGTAATCCCCTCCGCTCCGCGTCTTGAATCATCGCCAGCGCGATTCTGTCCTTTACGCTTCCGGCCGGATTAAAATATTCGAGTTTCGCAATAATCTTCGCTTTCAGTCCATGCTTTTGCGCATAGTTATTCAGACTTAACAACGGGGTTTTACCGATGAGTTCGCCGAGATTTTCATATATTTTCGCCATGGTTAGTTTCCGCCTTTCATTTTATATTTATTCTATATGATTTATATGCTATATATTATACACGATAAATTTTCATTTGTCAACAGCTAAAAAATATTTTTTCAAAACCCCTTGACAAAGGAAGAAAACTATGGTAAGATTAAGAAAAGTTTAAATTTCATACATAGTTTTAATTTTATTCGGAGGTACATAATATCATGAGAAACAAAAACAAACTGCGTAAACTCGCGTCGTTTCTGCTCGTACTTGCTCTGACAATCGGAACATTCGTTCCGGGGGGGTAAATCTTACATTATCAGTATCGGCTGCAACTGATACCGATGAACAAGGTACGTGGACTTATACAGTAACTAATAATGCTGCTACCGTTATACGGTATCAGGGAAACAGGACAGAAGTTACTATACCCGCGACGCTTGGGGGCAGGACAGTTACGGCGATACAAGGTCATAATAATTCGGGAAGCTCAGGCTATAACGGTATGTTGCCTAATACTGTGACGGATGTAACGATTCCTGACAGCGTAACGCTGATAGGTGATTATGCGTTTATAAACTGTACTGGTCTTACAGAGTTTACGATTCCTCCCAATGTTACGTACATAGGTGTATATGCGCTTAGTGGTTGCACCAGAATAACAAGCATTACTATTCCTGAGAAAGTTACGCGAATAGATGGGGATGCGTTTTATGGTTGTACTGGTTTGACAGAAATAACAATTCCCGCGAATGTTACGTTTCTTGGGGGTCGTGCATTTAGTAATTGCACTAACTTGAAAATAGCGAATTTTGACCACACAAACGCAGGTAATATATCCTTAACTCCCAGGAATAATTGGGGTTATATTAATGGCGGTTATGACTATACGGACACTTTCCGGAACAATCACAAAAATTTTAGAATCATCTACAAAGTAGGCTCAACGGGATTTACTACTCCGACGTGGCGCGGTTATCCCGCATTTCTTGAGGGTCAGGATACCCATCTCGCGGTCAGAGTTACCGGCATAACGTTAAATAATCCCGCCGGTTTGAATAATCTGCTTGTAGGCAATTCAGTAGATTTAACGGCGACTATCACCCCCGCGGACGCTGATAATAAAAGAGTCGCCTGGGAAAGCAGCGACGAAAGCGTTGCTGCGGTTGGCGATACAAACGGGCTGATGAACACAGTAACTGCGGTGGGTTCAGGTACGGCGACCATAACCGTTACTTCTAGAGATAATGCGGATATAAAAGCGACGCGTACCGTGACCGTGCCGCCGGTTGAACCTACAGGAATTACGCTTCCGTCTCAAATGACGATACTCAAAGGCGGAACGACAAAATTGACGCCGGAGTTTGTTCCGGCTCATGCGTCGTTCAGAGATGTCGAGTGGGAAGCGCTTGACGACGGCGAAACTGACCCGGATAATATGGACAGGGTTCTTGTGGTCAACGCCGAGGGTTTTGTGACCGCGCTGGAAGAGGGAAAAGCGACGGTGAGAGTCACGTCTCTTTTCAACACCTCGTTTACGGCTGACTGCGAAATAACCGTCGTCGAGAAACTCGAATACAAAATCCCGAATGAAAACACTCTTGAATACAGGATAGATTACAGAAATGAAGTTATAGTTATCACCGGCGTAAGGGACGAAAATAATAAGTTGTTCAGCTTTTACAACGAAAAATTGCCGGTCGCCGAGTATTGCTTGAAATTTAATAGCGCAAAACCTGAATCAAGCAAATGGTTTTTGATTTACGGCGATACTCTCGATATATCGAATTTAATACCCGACGTCAAAAAAGCCGCTAAAAATCCGACGGTCATACGACTTAGGGCAAGAGGCTCGAATAAAGAACCGGTTGAAATAGAAATTAAACCCCGCAAGGATATAAAAAAGTATTCTAAACCTTTTATCTACGACGCCAATTTAAATAGAATAATATTAAAAGCAGGAACAAACGGAATTAGTCACGCAGATTATAAAACAGACCGGAACGAATGGATATACTCCACGGGAATAACTACTAAAAATCAATCTCTCGGACCCGATTCTCCCGGAATAAACGTCGCGCCGATAACCAGCAAAACAGTAGTTACCGTTCGAATTTCGGCAGACCCCGATTCAGATACGCCGTTTGCGTCAAAAAGTCAGAAAATCTCGATACCGGCGCAGAAAAAAGCGCCGAAAATAACGGTTGATGAAAATAATGCGACTGTAAAGGGACTAAAAAACACTATGGAAATTGGTACGGACAGGGTCAGGTTCACTACGACGACAAAGCTGAAAAGCGCATCAAGTAAAATATCAGGCGCGGCTAACATCAGCGACACGTTTAATATAAATTCTTTGATAGAGACCGGATTCGACAGACCGGAGTTATGCGGAGGCCGATGCGGAAACCAACAATGTAACAGCCATTATTTATTCTACATAAGATTTATGATTGATACAAGCAAAGAGGGAAGCCATAAACCTGCGTCGGATATATCTGAAGTATTTTTGCCGGTATCATGGTATTAACGCTTATATCCGCGCCCGTTCCTCAGCTATATATTTATATATTCGGATACGGCGGGCCAAATACGGCTCCGCCGTATCTTTGCGTTAAAATAATTCAAGAATTGTTTTTAATATTTTTTAAATTATATTCTTGACTTTAATAAGATAGTATTATATAATTAAGATAAGTTAAAATAAAAGAGATGAAAAATAACGGGAGAAAATAAATTTATGTTGCGCGATTTAATTGATTTTAACGACCTGACCCTATCCGAATGGGAAGATTTGTTCAGGCTCGGTTTGGATATTTATGATAATCCTAAAGATTACGGGGATTACTGCGGGGATAAAATTCTCGCGTCCGTATTCTATGAACCGAGTACCCGGACAAATTTTTCTTTTCAGTCGGCGATGCTTAAACTCGGCGGCAAAACCATAGGATTCTCCGGAACTTCTTCGACGTCGGTCTCAAAAGGCGAGACTCTGGCCGATACCGTTAAAGTCGTCGCGAACTATTCGGACGTAATAGTAATACGCCATCCAGTCGAAGGCGCGGCATACGCCGCGTCGCTCTATTCTCCCGTTCCCGTAATAAACGCGGGAGACGGCGGCCATCTTCACCCCACTCAGACGATGACGGATTTGTTTACTATAGGCAAACTAAAAAATAAAAAAATGACGGGACTTGCCATAGGAGTATGCGGCGATTTACTCTACGGCAGAACGGTACACTCTCTTCTCAAGGCGTTCGCCCTGTATTCGGGAAACACTTTTTATTTTATATCGACCCCAAGTCTCGCAGTTCCCGGAAATTATATCGACTCTCTCAAAAAAAACAATAATATAATAATATCGGAAACGATAGAAGAATGTATAGACAAGCTCGATATTATATACATGACGAGAATACAGAGGGAAAGGTTTGATTCCGAAGAAGAGTACAGAAAACAAACGGGGATATATATTCTCGGCAAAGAAAAATTAAAAAGGGCTAAAAAAGATTTGACAATACTTCACCCTCTGCCGAAAAACAACGAGATTTCCCCCGAAGTCGACGATGACCCCCGCGCTCTCTATTTCGAACAGGCAAAGCTGGGACTGTACATAAGAATGGCTCTGCTCGTGAAAATTCTCGAAAACCCGAAGACGACGCTTAAAATGCCCGAGAATAATAATATAAATATAAATAAAAAGTGCGCGAATAAAAACTGCGTAATAAACACGGAAGAAAACCTGCCGGATTTAATAAAAACAGAATCGGATAAAATATTGTGCGTTTACTGCGAAAGCGAATTATAAGAATAAAAAATAATAAGATAACGGGGGATAAATTAAATGGATTTAAAAGGCATGATAAGACACGTCCGGGATTTTCCCAGACCCGGAATAGATTTTCTCGACATAACCCCGGTTCTTCTCGACGGAGAGGCGTTTAGGTACGTTACGGACTCTTTCGTAAAAGAACTCCGCGGAGTTGAGTTCGATATCGTCGCTTCTCTCGAAGCGAGGGGATTTATTCTGGGAGCGTCCGTCGCGTACGCTCTGAACAAAGGCTTCGTTCCCATACGCAAAAAAAATAAACTTCCCTGGAAAACGGTGAGCGTGAGTTACGAGCTCGAATACGGAAGCGACGTTTTCGAGATGCACGCCGACTCCGTAAAACCCGGACAGAAAATAGTGATTATCGACGATTTACTCGCGACGGGCGGAACTCTCGAAGCGTCTGTCAAATTAATAGAAACTCTGGGCGGCGAAGTAGTCGGGTCTGTGTTTTTTATAGAACTTGAAGATTTGCGCGGACGGGAGAAATTCTCCGGCGCGAACTTCGATATCTTCTCTCTTATAAAATCTTAAATCTTTTAATTCTGAAAAAATATATTTTATTATATATTTTGAAAAAAACATTTTATTTAATTTTATTTAATTTATCGGGAGGTATAAAAAATTGGACAAGTTTTTCAAGCTGAAAGAAAACAACACAAACGTTAAAACTGAAATTTTAGCGGGCGTCACGACTTTTATAACTATGGCTTATATTATCTTCGTCAATCCGTATCTGCTGACCATAACCGCGGGAGAGCATCTGTTCACGTCGATAACGATTGCGACGTGCATCGCGGCCGCTATAGGTACGCTGATTATGGGTCTCTACGCAAAAATCCCGTTCGCGCAGGCTCCCGGAATGGGTCTCAACGCATTCTTCGCGTTTACTATTATTCCCATGCTGGGAGGTTACGGCGGAGCTCTGGCCGCGGTGTTTATCTCCGGGGTCCTGTTTATTATCATCACCCTTCTCGGTCTGCGGCAGGCAATAGTTAAAGCCATACCCAATAATATAAAATTCGCAATCACCGCGGGTATAGGCTTGTTTATAGCGTTTATCGGAATGCAGAACGCGGGGCTTATAGTCTCGAACGACGCGACAATAGTCAGCCTTGTTGATTTTTCTAAATTCGGCGAATCTATGAGCGGCGAATTTGCGGCTGAAGCGACCGCCGCGAGAGGCGCGCTGATTGCGATAGTCGGGGTTCTGCTTATAGGCGTTCTGATGAAACTGAAAATCAAAGGCGCGATATTAATCGGCATTATTGCAAGCACGGTTATGGCCTTTCCTCTCGGACTCGCGAGTATGCCCGATTTTTCGGCGGGCTGGAATTTAGAGCTTTCGCCGTCGCTGTTCAAAATGGATTTCAGCAAAATATTTCTGGACGAGTCCGGCGCGTTTAATATCAGCGCTTTATTTACGGCGGTCGCGATTATAATCTCGTGCTTCATGATTGATATGTTCGATACAATCGGCACTCTTCTCGGTACTGCCGGACGCGCGAATATGCTCGACGAAAAAGGCGAGTTCCCTCAAATGAAAAAAGCCATGATGGCCGACGCGGTCGCGACGACCGCCGGCGCGTGCCTGGGTACTTCGACCGTCACTACTTACATCGAAAGCGGCGCGGGAATATCAGAGGGCGGCAGAACCGGGCTGACGGCCGTAACTGCGGGCATATTATTTATTCTCGCGATATTTATCGCGCCCCTCGCCCTTATGGTCCCGGGAGCGGCGACCGCTCCGGCTCTGATTATGGTCGGAGTTCTGATGATGGGTTCGATTGCGAAAATAGATTTCGAAGAGATGACCGAGGCTGTTCCGGCGTTTTTAACTATCGCTCTCATGCCCCTTACTTACAGCATAGCGACGGGAATCGGCGCGGGGCTTGTCGCGTATCCGGTTCTCAAACTCTGCACCGGCAAAGCGAAGGAAGTCCACTGGATAGCATGGATACTGGCGATATTGTTTATACTTAAATTTACGGTTCTGCCAAGTTAAAACAAAAATAAAAAAATCAAAAGGGGCGGGAATCTATTCTCCGCCCCTCTGATTTTATTTTTTTACGGCAATCGATTAGTTTAAGTTTAATCAAGGTTCTGTATGTTTTCGACCAGCCGTTCGATATCCCTCACCGCCCTCGATTCGTTTCTTTCGTAGAAAGAAGCCATCTCGCGCTTGAAAGACGTCGTACTGTTCATCAGCTCCGTTTCAATTCCGCCGAACCTGAACAATCCGCCCAGGTCGTAAACCATATTGCCGAATATAATATCGAGCATTTCCTCGGATTCCTCGTCGCGTCCGACTTTCGTTTTGAGCGTAACGTTATAATACGCGGGAATCAGCGTATATCTCGACTCGTAAGCCATTGCTTCGAGAATCGCGCCGGAAACTTCCGGGTCCGCCGTCGCCGGAACCGCGAGAGCCGAACCTATATAAGAATTTACAATGCTCAAATAATCGCTCTGGCTTTCGTCGTATTTCGGGAACGGCAGTATCCCGAAATCGGTCTCCATTCCCCTGAGGGGTTCTATTTCGGTCATACGGACATACATAAGCAGTACCTGGTCGTTCTGGAACATATTAGTTCCCTTGACGATAAACCCCGCCGCGTCCGTTTCTCCGAATACTTTCTGCGAGTGGAACGAGACGTTTTCGTCATAAATAACCTCGTATATCAAATCGAGGGCGCTGTAGACTTTTTCGGTGTTGAAGCTCATATAGGGTATGTCGTTTTCGTCCTTTCTCGTTATGTATTCGCCCGCTCCCGCCAGAAAAGCCGGCATCGCGTCGCGGTAATAAAGCAGACCGTAAAGGTCGTTTTCGTCCATTATGCCGTTGCCGTCGAGGTCGTCGGACACCTGTTTGGTTATTTCGAGCATTTTACGCAGCGTCCAGCCGCCGGTTTTCACGAGGGAATAGAGACTCTCAATCTGATAGTCGGCCTGAAGCCGCTTGTTAAATACGAACGCGCTCAGCGAACCCTTGTCCAGTATCTGGATATCTCCGGTAACCGCGAACAATTTCCCGCTTATCGAGAGCTGGTCGACGGATTTCCGGTCCCACCAGGGCTGCGTTATGTCCATGTTCGGCGTCTGCTTCAGGTCGAGCAGAAGTCCGCCGGTCGCAAGGGGGCTCAGATTATCCCCGAAACGTATGTACGCCGCGTCGTAGGCGTCGTCGTCGGCGTTCACGGCCCTTCTGACCGCGCTTCCCAAATCGCCGGGCCACGGGAACTTTTCCTGAACTATAGTACAGTTGAACAAATCCTCGACGGCCATGTTTCTGGCGTATACCGCGTCGTTTATGATATCCCCGGTATCTTCCTCTCTGTGGACGACGTCCCTCTGGTCGGAAGTCGTTTCAGTACCCCAGCCCGCGGCGGCAATGGTAAACGTTCCTCCCCGAAGGTCAAGGTCCGCGGGTTCGAACGGAAGTCTGCCGCCGTCCGCTTCTATGTCGGGTTCGCCGGTTTCCGCGTCCGCTTCGCCGTTCTGCCCGGGAATATCTCCGCCGCCGCCTCCCGCTCCGCCGCCCGGACTTCCCGAATCTTCAGACGCGCACGAGCAAAATACCGCGAGAGTAAGCAGCGCCGTCAGGAACAGAAACAATAAATTTTTAATCTTTCTCCTCATAATCCTGTGTTTCCCCTTTCAAAATAATTAAATAATAAATTAATAGTAAACCGGATAATTACTGATTATATTATATCTTTGTTTTAAATATTTGTCAAGCGTATAATTTAAAAATAAAAATCTTTAATTTTTTATAAACTCGATAATAAATTCGGCTCCGGATACGTCGCTCCTGTTTCCCGCGGTTATTTTCGCGCCGTGACGCTCCGCTACGGACTTCGCAATCGACAGACCTATCCCGTGCTTACCCTCTTTGCCTTTATAGAAACGTTTGAAAATATTCGGCAAATCAGACGCGTCTATTCCCGGGCCGTCGTCTCTCACCCTAACCGATACGCTCTTGTCAGTTTCGTAAAATAATATTTCGACGAGAGACTCCGCGTACTGAACGCAGTTTGCCGTAACGTTCATCAACGCCCTCATAACGGCTTCTTCACGGCAGTTTATATATATTTTCTTGTTTTCCGGACATATAACTTTTATTTCCTTTTCCTGATTTATAATCAAACCCCGGAGTTTTTCGGCGCAGCTCTCGGCAAGATTTACCAAGTCTGTTTTCTCCGCG
>WRMA01000021.1 GCA_009777355.1 Oscillospiraceae bacterium
GCAGCCGCGTAAGCGGCTGACGGGTGTTTTTGAAATCTGATGTTGTGTACGGGGAGACAAAAACACCCGCCGTCTGCGGACGGCACCCTCTTTACGAAAGAGGGCAAAGATAGTAAATACGTCAGGCGCGTAACATGTGATAAACCAAAAAAACAGGGGTGAGGAAAAAATAAAAGCAAAATTATTATCTGTAATAATATTTATATTATTATTTAGTTTATTTATATATTTATATTCGTGCGAGAAAAAAGAACCCGAAAATCAACCCGACCCGAAAGATATAGCCCGGAAAATAATCGATGATATTAGCATAGGAGATATTGATATCGTCACGGAAATAGACCCGGAGTTGTATACGGAAAATAAAAATGAACCCATAGACGTATCGAAAATCGAAAAATACGCCCTGTTGAAATCAGAGGATTTAAGAACGGAGATTTCTATATTTAAATTATATGATAAAACAAATTCAGAATATATAAAGAAAATATGCCGGACAAGAATAGAGAATATACGGAAAATAAGAGAGCCGAATAGTGAGAATAATAACGCGGAAGTGAGAAGTTACGGCAATTACGTCTATTACGTCTCGCATAGTCAAAAAGATAAAGTTTTCGAAGTCATAGAAAATATGCTGAAAAATAAAAACCGGGAATAAAAAAAATCATGCGTAAGAGTAAATCGGACGAAAGAATAAGGGCGCTCGCGGATTTAATAACGGGGGATATAATCGCGGATATAGGCAGCGACCATGCGTATCTGCCTATATGGCTTTACTTAAACAAAAAAATAAAAAAGGCGTACGCGGCAGATATAAGCCCGAACTGCGTAAACAGAATCAGAGAGAACCTGAAAAAATATAATATAAGCGAAGAAGAAATAATCCCGGTATTATCGGACGGGTTTGGTTTTTTCGACGGGAAAAGCGAAGAGTTCGGGGAAATCACGGACATAGTAATCGCGGGAATGGGCGGTGAGACAATCGCGGAGATTTTGGCGTCATACCCGTGTGTTAAAGGGGGCGTAAACTTTATTCTTCAGCCGAACAGAAAAGCGGACAAACTGCGGGAGTTTTTGCTCGAAGAAAATTTTGAGATTATCGGGGATATAATTACGGAGAGTAAAAAAAGAAGATATAATATAATAAACGCGAGGTTGAAATTTTGAGTAACTATAATTATTTCAAGGAAAAATTCATATATTATTTTGATTATTATAATCTGGATTATAACGACGAAATAATATATAAATTTTATGATTTTACGAATATACTCACGGAAGAAAACAAAAAATATAATTTAATATCGAGACTCGCGCTGGATAATATCGGCGAGTTAATCTTAAAGCATTATATAGATTCCGCGATAATTTTAAAATATTTTGAGATTGCGGACGGCGCGAAAATAATAGACGTCGGCTGCGGAGCGGGATTCCCGTCTCTGCCGGTCGCGTTTATGCGTCCGGATTTAAATATAAGTTTTCTCGATAGTTCCGCAAAAAAAATAAATTTTATCAGGAACGCCGCGGGGCAAAATCGGGGGTTGAATTTTTACTGCGGCAGAGCCGAAGAACTCGCGAGGACAGATTTACGGGAAAGCTATGACTGCGCGGTTTCGAGGGCGGTCGCTAAATTAAATATACTGTGCGAACTTTCAACTCCTTTCGTAAAGCCCGGAGGTTATTTTATCGCTTATAAAAGCGTAAACGCGGAAGAAGAGATAAGGGAATCCAAGAACGCCGCGAAAACTTTCGGACTCGTGATAGAAGACATAAAAGAATTTGATTTAGATAATAACAGGAGAGTTTTAATAAAAATAAAAAAAATAAAGGAAACGCCGTCAAAATACCCCAGAAATTTCGCAAATATAACAAAAAATCCCGTTTAAATATATTAAACGGGATTTTTTTACGACAAATTTATATTAAATTATATGATAAAATTAATTAAAATAATTATATAAATTATATAAAAAAGGGTATAAAAATCTATGTCTAATATAAATTTGATAAAAGCGGACGAACGCCGTAACAGTATGATACATAATATCCCCGTGAGAAATATCTCGCCGAACCCGAACCAGCCGAGAAAGGATTTCGACGAGAGAGCGCTCTACGGATTAATGCAGAGTATAAAAGATTACGGGGTTATACAGCCGCTGTCGGTAAGAATAACGTCGCCTATGCAGAATAATTTATTCCCGTCGTATGAATTAATCGCGGGGGAACGCAGACTCAGAGCGGTCAAACTATTATCGTGGGAAACCGTGCCGTGCGTTATAGTAAACGCGGACGGTCAGATTTCGGCTGAAATCGCGATTATAGAAAATTTACAGAGGGAAGATTTAAACTTTTTCGAACAGGCTATGGCAATCAAAAATCTAATCGAACTTTTCGGCTATACTCAGGAGCAGGCGGCGCGGAGACTGTCAGTCAGCCAGTCTTATATCGCGAACAAGATAAGAATACTGAAATTATCGGACTATGAAATAGAGTTAATAATAAACAATAAACTAACCGAACGTCACGCAAGGTCGTTCATAAGAATCAACGACGAAAAAGAACGCAGGCAAATAATCGAGACCGTTATAAAACGGTCGATGAACGTTTCGTCGACAGACAAATATATAGACAAAATCTTAAACGGCAATCCGGCTGAAAACATCCCGGAGACTCCCGGTCCGAGACGTTCTTTTATAGTAAAGGACGTGAGGTTGTTTTTGAACACGATAGATAAAGTCGTGGACACAATCGCGCAAAGCGGCATAGACGTAAAGAGCGAGAAAACAGACAAAGGCGAATATATAGAGATATATCTGAACGTCCCGAAGAAGAAGACGTAAATTTTTATTTTGTAGGGGCGATTGCTAAAGCCCCCTTTTACAAAGGGGGCTTTTGGTGACGAAACACCCGTCAGCCGCTTGCGCGGCCGCCACCCTCTTTAAAAAAGAGGGCTTTGGCAAAACCCCCGATGTTTTATATAATTTTGTTTCGCGTGTTTCACGTGAAACATTTTTGTTGGTTTTTTATTTGTGTATAATTTTTAAAATTTCGATAAAATTATTGACAATTCGATTATATGTTGGTATAATCAATATATGTAGAATTATGCTTAAAATAAAAAAACGGGGATTGCTGAAATATTATGGTCATAGCGTTTGCAAATCAAAAAGGCGGCGTCGGTAAAACGACGTCGGCAATTAATATCGCGGCTTCGCTGGGAAGATTCGGGAAGAAAGTCTTACTCGCCGATATCGACCCCCAGTCGAACGCGACGACGGGAGTCGGCGTGAACAAAAGAAACATCGCCGTCTCGGTTTACGACGTAATTATCGGCAGGTCCGCCGTAAACGAAACGGTTATTAAAACGCAGTATGAAAATCTATGGCTGCTGCCGTCGAATATTAATCTCGCCGGGGCTGAAATAGAATTTGCCGGAGACGATATCTCGGAGAGGTTTTTCAAATTCAAAAACGCCGTGTCTCCGGCTGAGGACGATTTCGATTATATTATCGTCGACTGTCCGCCGTCGCTCGGTTTGCTGACGGTCAACGCCCTGTGCGCCGCGGATTATGTCGTCGCGCCTATGCAGTGCGAGTTTTTCGCCCTGGAGGGTCTGTCGCAGCTCACTAATACGCTTAAACAAGTGAGGAGATTATATAATCCGAAAATAACGCTTGCGGGTATTTTAATCACTATGTACGACGGGAGGTTAAATCTGTCGGTTCAGGTTTTGGACGAGCTGAAAAAATTCTTCCCGACGCAGGTGCTTAAGACTCTCGTACCCCGGACGGTGCGTCTGGGCGAAGCTCCTTCAAGAGGAACGCCCATATATTATTATGACAAATTGTCCAAAGCCAACGAATGTTATATGGAACTCGCGAAAGAAATAGATAAAATATGCGTTAGAATATAATAGATTTTTGTATGACTTAAAAGTCTGCGCGGTAAAGCCCTCTTTTTTAAAGAGGGTGGCAGTCGCGTAAGCGGCTGACGGGTGTTTATGAGTCTTTAAATCCCCCGTCACTTCGTGACACCCCCTTTGTAAAAGGGGGCAGGAAAACACCCGCCGTCTGCGGACGGCACCCTCTTTAAAAAAGAGGGCGGGGAAATTAAATTCCGAGGTTATGCAGGAAGTTAATATAATCAGAATATAAATTAAGGAGTTTAAAATATATTATGCCGAGAAAAACAGGATTGGGGAGCGGGCTTAACGCGCTTTTCGCGGACAACGCCCTCGACGATATATCGTCGTCGGGCAGCGCGGAGGTAAGCGTCATGCGCGTCGCCCATATAGAACCGAAAAAAGCTCAGCCGCGGAAAGATTTCAAAAAAGAGTCTCTTGCCGAACTCGCCGATTCGATTGCGAAGCACGGGATTATCCAGCCGATAATAGTAAGGAGTCTGCCTAACGGATATTATCAGATTATCGCGGGAGAGAGACGCTGGAGAGCGGCGAAAATGGCGGGTTTGGACGAAGTGCCGGTGGTTATAAAAAACGTGAATGATTTGACCGCGGCAGAAATGACGATGGTCGAGAATTTACAGAGGGAAGACTTAAATCCGATAGAAGAGGCGAGAGGGTATAAATATCTCGCCGATAACTATAATTTAACGCAGGAGGAAATATCGAGGAGAGTGGCGAAAAGCCGCTCCGTCGTAACGAACGCAATCAGGATTTTATCTCTGCCCGAAAGTATTCTGGAAACTATAGAGCAGGGGGAACTCTCCGCGGGTCACGCGAGGGCGCTGCTGTCTATCGACGACCCCGCGGCGCAGATTAGTCTTGCCGAAAAGATTATTTTGAACGGTTTATCTGTCCGTGACGCCGAAAAAAACGCGAAGTTAATCAAAGACAAAGCGGCGGCGATAATAAACGCAGACGCTGAAAACGAAGAAGAAGACGGGGAAAATAATCCGGGAGAGACAGAAACGGACGGCGCGGCCGATATGATTTTGCAGAGCTCGCGCAAAATAGAGGAGATGTATCTGAAAAATCTGCAGGATAAAATCTCGGGTCTTCTGGGGAGCAGGGTAGTAATAAACTCGGGAGGGAAAAACGGTTCGCAGAGCGGGAGGCTCGAAATCGAGTATAAAAGCAGCGACGAGTTGGAGGCTATAATAAAAGCGCTGTGCGGCGGGAATGATAAAGATATATTTGAGTGAAAAATATCATAGAACGACATAATTGTAGGGAACGGATTTATCCGTTCCGTGAATACGCGCAATTTTCTGTTTTTTCCGGAACGCATAAATGCGTTCCCTACACAATTACATCTGATAGATTTAAAAATTGGGAGGTTAAATTATGCTTGATATAAATTTTATAAGAGAAAACCCGGAGATTATAAAAAAAGCGTCGCAGGATAAAAATATGCCGGTAGACGTCGACAGTCTGCTGCGGCTTGATTTTAATTTGAGGGAGTTAATAAAAGAGACTGATAGTATAAGGGCGGAGAGAAATAATTTATCCAAGATTATTCCCGCGGAGAAAGACCCGGCTGAAAAAGAAAAACTCGCCGGACGGGTAAAAGAACTGAAAAACAGATTAGCCGAACTCGAGAGTTTAATGCGCGCGGTAAAAGAAGAGTTCGATAATTTAATGCTGAGAGTACCGTCTGTTCCGTCTCCCGGAGTTCCCGTCGGCAAAGGGGAAGAAGACAATATAGAAATAAAACGGGTCGGGGAAATAAGAGATTTCGGTTTTGAAATTCTTGACCACGTCGCGTTATGCGAAGCGCATGATATGCTCGATACGCAGAGGGGAGCGAAAGTCGCGGGGAGCCGTTCGTATTTTCTCAAAAACAACGCGGTTCTTCTCGAACTCGCGATAAACAGATTCGTTATAGATTTTCTTAATTCAAGGGGATTTACCCCGATGTCCGTTCCTCATCTCGTAAAAGAAAACGCGATGAAAGGCACGGGATATTTCCCCATAGGTTACGACCAGGCGTATAAAATCCCGGAGGACGGGTTATATTTAATCGGCACTTCCGAAGTTTCTCTCGTCAGTTATCATCAGGACGAAATATTAAATCTGGCTGATTTGCCGATAAAATACGCCGGGATTTCTTCATGTTACAGGAGAGAAGCCGGAACTTACGGTAAAGACACGAGAGGATTATACAGAGTCCATCAGTTTAACAAAGTCGAGCAGGTTATATTCTGCGAAGCGGACGACGCGAAAGCCGAAGAGCTGCACTATGAAATTTTGGGTAACGCCGAAGCGATATTACAGGCGTTAAATTTGCCGTACCGGGTATGCCTTGCGTGTACGGGAGAAATCGGCATAGGGCAGACGAGAAAGCACGAAGTCGAGACATGGATGCCGAGCAGGGGAGCGTATTGCGAAACCCATTCGTGTTCGACTCTGGGAGATTTCCAGGCGAGGCGTTCGAACATACGCTACAGGACAAGCGACGGTTTATTAAAATTCGCGTTCACTTTAAACAACACGGCCATCGCGTCTCCACGGATTTTAATCCCTCTTCTGGAGAATTGCCAGAATCCCGACAAGACAATAACAATCCCGGAAGTTTTGCGTCCGTACATGAACGGACGGGAGAAAATATAGAACAGACAAGATAAAAAAATTGTAGGGAACGGATTTATCCGTTCCGCAAAACGCGCGCAAACTCTCTTGTTTATTCGGAACGCATAAATGCGTTCCCTACAGAAAATTATACGAACGGACGGGAGAAGATATAGAAATATAAAAAATCCGGGATGTTTCACGTGAAACAATTATTTATGTATATATTTCTGTAAATACAGGATTTTGTAATTCTTAATTATTTTAACGGAGGTTTTGTTATGCCGAATGATTTTATGAGTTCCGATACCGTTCTTCAGGGATTGTTTATCGGGGTTATTCTGGCGGTTCTTACGGTCGCTTATAATAAATTGATTATAGGCAAGTTTGTCAAGGCGTTAATTAAAGCCGAAGCGAATCACCCTAATTTCGCGAAGACTTTCGAACAGCTCGGGGTTAAGAAAAATATTTGTCTCTCTCTCGCGATGAGGACGGGGAGCGTTCTCAGGAAAATAGTCTATGAGCACGGCGACTCTGAAAAAAAAGGCTGGTATTATATACCCGAGGATAAATTATACAGGGCGGGCAGGATTTACGGCGGTAAAGACGTCGATTTACTTTTGGTTGCGGCGATTATTTTAGTAGCGTTTATATTTTTTACGCTCGTTCTGTTATATATGCCTATTATCTGGAGTCAGGTCGGCGGATTTTTGAAATAAAAATTATATTATACGGGTAGTTTATTATTATGAAAAATAAGTATTATCGTAAATCGGCGCGTATCGTCTTCGGGATTTTTATCGCCGCGCTGCTGTGCGTTATTATTGCCGCGGGAGTAATTTATTTTAACGGGTTAAGATATATTAAATCGGGCGCGGATATAAAATATTTCGGCAATATAAACAGGACGACCGGGGAGATTGCGGGCGGCAGGCTGTGGTTCGAGACGGACGCGGCGGCGATTATTCCCCAGAAGTTTTATATAGTCGAGTTCCGAGACGAGGAAATATTCAGGACTATGCCGGAATATTCTAATATAAATTTTAACTCCGATATTTTGGGCGAAATAAACGGCGCTCTCCCGAAAGAGCTTACGGATTATTTCCCGATGAATAATTTTATTTTTAACCTGAGCGACACGAGGGTTTTTTTCAGGAACGAAAACTTTGAGGTTTTGGTGAAAGATTACGAGAATCTGGGTAATAATATAAAGAGCGGGGAGATTATAACGCTTGAATATTCATCTGATTTCGCTTACTGGGTTTTAATGCCGAATAATATTAATCCGTCGTCCTATAAAGATTTCGACGTTGTCAGGCAGAACGACAGAACGAGAAAATACCGGGGTAATATTATCGAGTTTATGGAAAAAGAAAGGATTATATACGCGTCGTTCGAATTAAAGCAGGGTAATTTTATAAATTTATATCTGGCTGATAATAATATTTACAGAATCAGTTATGACAAAGGCCCGAGGAGCGGGGATTTATATATAGGCGAAATCAATAATAATTTTCAGAAACACGGACGGGGATTATATTATTACGACAAATCGGGGGATATATATTACGGGGATTTCGACGGGGATTTGAAGACCGGGAGGGGAGAGATTCTCTACGGTACGGGAGACAGTTATTCCGGCGGGCTGAACGACGGCAGAAAAAACGGCGAGGGGATTTTCAGGTGGAGCGACGGAGCGTCTTATTCGGGCGGTTTTTCGGACAATAAAAAGCACGGCTACGGCGTAAATATTTTCGCCGACGGTTCGGTTTACGAAGGCGATTACGCCGACGACGTAAAACACGGCAGGGGTAAATATTCATGGACGGACGGTTCGGTTTACGAGGGCGACTATATCGACGATTTAGGCGAGGGCAGCGGGATTTACAGGTGGCCGTCCGGGGATTATTACGAGGGCGAGTTTTACAACGGCTCGCCTCACGGACGGGGCGTGTACTACTGGAACACCGGACGTTTTTACGACGGATTGTTCTCACACGGTTTAATGGTCAGGAATAATAATAATAATTAAAATAAAAAAGGAGAAAAGAAAAATGGCAGTTGCGGCATTTATAACGAAAGACATGATAATATCGGAGATTCTCGAAAAGGACGAGGGCGTGGCGAAATTTTTACTGGAATCGGGGATGCATTGTCTGGGGTGTCCGTCGGCAAGAGGGGAAACCCTCGAGGACGCTTGCGAGGTCCACGGCGCGGACGCTGATTTATTGACCGATAAAATCAACGCGTATTTAGCTGAAAAATAATTTTTTGCGGAATCACATTATTATGTAGGGGCGGCCATTGGCCGTCCGTTTGAGAGACGTCAATTTTGCGTTGATTTTGCGGACGCGCAATGCGCGCCCCTACAGTTTTATTTTCAATTTGGTATTAATTCCGCCTCGAGATAACATACGGGGATATTTTTCTCTAGAAATTTCTTCTCGTATTCGGTTTGTATTTTCGAGGCGGGATTTATTTTTGGCGCGTTATAAAATTCGCTTTTATATAAATCATATGTTTTGAGTTTTATATTGAAATTATTTTCGGGCATCGTTTTAAGCGAATAATCAAATAAATTTATATTGTCTGTCTTTAGGATTATTTTTGAGTTTTTCTTTAATATTTTTTTATAGATATTAAGAAAAAACGGGGAGGTTAAACGTCTGTCATGCTGATAGCGTTTATGCCACGGGTCAGAAAAATTCAGATAAATTAAATCGATAAAATCTCCGGGGAAATAATCCGGGAGGTTTTTCGCGTCTCCCGTTATAAATTTCAGATTATCTAAGTTTAAACCGTTCGCTTTTTCAATCGCGGAGACAATCACGGACGGTATTTTCTCCATGCCGATAAAAAATACCTCCGGTAAAGTTTCGGCCGATTTACAGATAAATCCGCCTTTGCCGCACCCGATTTCAAGACGTACGGGCATATTTTGGGGTATTAAATCTATGCCGAATAAATAATCGCCGCAGGCCGCGATTCTTTCGGCGGCGTTTTTTTTGTTTCTCATTCTCATAATTATATTATATTATTTACCTCTTTGAAAACTTCGGAATTACTCTTTGCCCTCTTTCGTAAAGAGGGTGCCGTCCGCAGACGGCGGGTGTTTTCTGCCCCCTTTCGTAAAGGGGGTGTCACGAAGTGACGGGGGTTTTACCCCGTATACAGCATCAGATTCCAAAAACACCCGTCAGCCGCTTACGCGACTGCCACCCTCTTTAAAAAAGAGGGCTTTGGAGACGATTTCTGCCGACTGCGAAGCTTATTTTTATATCATCTCGCCGTAATTTTTTATTTCAGCTGCGGGACAGGCGCGTCTAACGAATCCCGACAGGACTTTTCCCGCGCCGATTTCTATAAATAAACCGATGCCGCGTTTATTTATATTCTCCAGACATTCGCGGAATCTGACCGGGTTTGACATCTGTTCGGGAATATAATTTAACATAAATGATTTTAGATTTTTGTTATCAAAATTAAATTTTTCCCCGGTTAAATTAGAATATAAATCAAATTTCGGCTCGTTATATTCGAGGGTTTTCAGAAAATCTATTAAAATATCTTGTTTATATCGCATGATTTTCGTGTGGAACGCGCCGGCGACGTTTAGTTTAATCGCTCTGATTTTTTTTTCGGTGAAGATTTTCACGGCGGTTTCGACCGCGATAGAATCGCCGCTTATGACGATTTGCCCGGGGCAGTTATAATTCGCCGGTATGACGAAATTGTTTGAGCCTTTTAAATCTTCTGAAACTTCCCTGCAAATATCTTCGACGAGATTATCTTCCGCGCCGATTATGCTGTACATCAATCCCGGAGTATGTTCGCAGGCTTCGCGCATAACTTCGCCTCTGACAGAAATTAAATTGAGCGAGTCCGTAAGATTTATAACGCCGGAAGCCGCGAGGGCTGTTATTTCGCCGAGTGAGAATCCCGCCGCGCATACCGGGGTTATATTATATTCTTCGAGAATTTTATATATCCCGTAAGACAAAACGAAAATCGCGGGCTGCGCGTTTTCTGTCTTTGCGAGTTCGTCCGAACTTAAATTTATTATATCGAGTTTCAGATGCTCGCTCGCTTCGTCCGCGATGTTTTTGAAAATTTTATGATTATTATATAAATCTTTGCCCATGCCTTCGAACTGCGCGCCCTGACCCGTAAATAAAAATGCGTTTGCTTTCATAAATATTTTTTCTCCCAGTAATATTATTTTTATATATTATATAATATATTTAATAATATTTCAACAAGATTTTGTAATTTCAGGCGTTTATTCAATATTTGATAATATATTTTGATTATAATTATATTTGAGCATATTATTATTTGCGGCGGGAGGGTGAATATTATTAAAAAGATTAACTCTGTAATTCTTGGAACGGGTTCTTATCTGCCTGAATTTGTTATTGATAACGCTGTCTTTAATCAAACCGTCGAGACGAACGACGACTGGATAACTTCGAGGACCGGTATAAAGGAACGCCGCGCCGAACAGGAAAAATATAATTTCGAAATGGTCGGGGAGGCTTGCGGACTCGCTTTGAAGAACTCCGGGATTTCGCCGCTTGATATAGATATGGTAATCGTAAGCACGGCGACGCCCGACTATAGTTGTCCGTCGGTCGCCTGTCTCGTACAGAATTATATAGGCGCGCATAACTCTATGTCGTTTGATATCGCGGCGGGCTGCGCGGGATTTATTTTCGCGGTCGATATCGCGGACGTTTATATAAAATCGGGCAGGGCGAAAAACATACTTGTCGCTTCGGGGGATATAATGACCCGGCTGACGGATTATTTTGACAGGAGCAGCTGCATTTTATTCGGCGACGGAGCGGGCGCGATGGTCGTGTCGGCGACTGAGACAGAGAAGAGCGGCGATATTCTCGCGACTTACATAAAATGCGAATGTGATAACAACAAGCCGTATTTTATACAGTCGCCGCTATATAAACCGGCTGAAATTTTCGATAAGACTACGAAAAGATTCAAAGGCAACTCAAAAAGAATTGTAGCGGACGGTTATCTTAAACAAAACGGCAGGGAAGTCATGCAGTTCGTCGCGAGGGTAATACCCATAGCTTTAAATAAAGTTCTGGATAAAGCGGGTAAGAAAACAGAGGATTTAAAATATATAATAGCGCATCAGGCGAACAAGAGAATACTGGATTACGTGATAGACAAGTATAAATTAGACAGGGAGAAAGTTCCGATAAATATAGAGAAATACGGCAATATGTCAACCTCGACGATTTCTGTTCTACTGCATGAGTTAAACTCTTCGGGTAAACTGGAGAGGGGAGATTTAATCGCCCTCGTGGGATTCGGCGCGGGTTTGGCGTACGGCGCCGCGTTAATACGCTGGTGAGGGTCGGGGGATTTTAAAGGGAGGTTTTATTAAATGGAAATAGTAAGGCAGATTATAGACAGCGATTTGCTGCCGGATAAAATAAATTTACCGGACAGCTTAAAAAACAGAAAGGTTGAAATTACGATTTCACCGTTTGACGGAGTTGATAACATGACAAAACAAAATTTTGCTAATCACACAATAGAAAGTTTGCTTGGTATTTTAAACAGGGACGGAAGTAATAGATTAACCCCGGAATTGAAAAAAAGAGAAAAGGAAGCATGGGCGGAAGCTATGGTAGAAAAACATGGGTATAAAAGTAAAAATAATTGACGCTAATATAATATTAAGAATTTTATTGAATGATAATCCTGTTCAGGCAGTAAAAGCGTTAAATATTATTAAAGAAAATATTGTCTTTATAAAAAATGAAGTATTAGCTGAAGTTATATATATTTTAAGAAGAGTGTATCAAAAAGATAAAAATCAAATTTGTGATTTTATATCTTCATTTATACAAGATAACAGAGTTATAACTGAATCGAACGCTATTATTATGTTAGCTTTAGATACTTATAAAAATAAAAACATAGATTTTGTAGACTGTCTTTTATATGCTTACAGTAAAATTTTTGATTATGAAGTTTATACGTTCGATAAAAAATTAAATAAGCTTTTAAAAGATAATATATAAATACGGGGGATTATTAAGTCATGAACACAGCAAACGCAACCAAAAAATCCGCGTTAATCACCGGGGCGGCGCAGGGAATCGGGGCGAAAATCGCCGAGGTTCTCGCGGAGGACGGCTATAATATTATAATCGCGGATATTATCCCCGGTGAGAACGCCCGGGATATTATAGGGATTTGCGAAAGCAAAGGCGCGAGGGTGATGTTTTCACAAGCCGACGTTTCCGATTATGCGTCGTGTGAAAAATTAATAAAGCAAATAACTGAAACTGAAGATTTTAATTTGTTATACGCTCTTGTAAACAACGCGGGAATTATCAGGGATTCTCTTTTAATGCGTATGCCTGAGGAAAATTTCGATAAAGTCATAAGCGTAAATTTAAAAAGCGTGTATAATTTATCGAAGCTCGTTCTTCCGGGTATGATTAAGGCGAGAGAAGGAAGGATTGTAAATATAGCGTCAGTCGCGGGGATTTACGGCAATGCGGGACAGACTAATTATGCGTCGAGTAAAGCGGGGATAATCGGGTTTACAAAATCCCTCGCAAAGGAAGTCGGAGGCAGGTCGGTAACGGTCAACGCGGTCGCTCCGGGATTTATAGTCTCGGACATGACCGCGAATATAAATAACGAATCTGAAATAAAATCAAGAATCGCGCTGAAATCCTTGGGTAAACCCGAAGACGTCGCGAACGCCGTGAGTTTTTTAGTAAGCGAAAGGGCGTCGTATATCACGGGTCATGTGTTGTCGGTCGACGGCGGCATGAGTTTGTAGGGGCGCATTGCGCGTCCGCATAAAATCGAATGTATTCGAGAATTAATAGGAGGAAAATTAATCATGGGTACGCAAGCGGTAATTATGGACGACTGGTATAAGAAAGAAAAAATAAACGGCAGGGTTTATCTGATGGCGCGTCCGAGCGGTAAGCACGGTGACGTTCAGTATAATATCGCCAGTATTTTTAACAGTCATTTCAGAAAGAGGAAAAGCAAATGTACGGCAAAAATGGAAGCGCAGTATGATATTGACGAGGACAATTATGTTATCCCGGATATTATGGTATTCTGTTATCACAGGGATAAAAATTTGCCTATGATAGTCGTCGAGATTTTATCGAGATGGAGCAGAAACAACGATTTGACTGTCAAAATGAAAAAATACGCCGAGGTTGGAATAAAAGAATACTGGATTGTCGACTGGATGCACCAGACAATCGATATATATATTTTAAACGACGATAAAGTTTACGATTTATATAAAAGTTACTTTTATTTTTCGGAGGATGACAAAGAATTATCTAAAATTCCGAAAATAAGGGAGGAGCAGAAGGCCGAACTTGATATAATCGATAGTTTTACGCCGGTTTCTTTCCCGGAAATTACGGTGAGGCTTGAAGATGTGTTTTATTTTGTTGAACCGGAGGATTAAAATTAATGGGTTTTGATAATAACAGGGTAGTCGTGACAGGGGTCGGAATGATTACGGCCGCCGGTAAAAATGTTAGTGAAACGTGGAAAAAAGTCGTTTCGGGAGAGACGGCTATAGATAAAATCACGAGATTTGACTATGAGGCGTTGAATTTCAAAGTGTCTCTCGCGGCTGAAATAAAAGATTTTGAGCCTGAATTATATGTCGAAGAGAAAAAAGAAGTTAGACGTATGGACAGATACTGCCAGTACGCTCTCGCCGCCGTTCACGAAGCGGTTATGTCTTCGGGTCTTGATTTTAAAAATGACGATAAGCTTGACAAAACAAGATGCGGAGTGATATTCGGCTCGGGAATCGGGGGAATGGAGACTCTCGAAACTGAAATCGCGAAATATAATATAAATAATAATAGCGATAATAATGCAAATAAAAAAGGCGCGACGAGGGTTTCGCCGTTGTATATCCCTATGCTTATAGCGAATATCGCGGCGGGGCATATATCTATAAAGTACGGGCTTGAGGGTTACGGTTTTTGTCCGGTTACGGCGTGCGCGACGGGAGCTCACGCGGTCGGCGAAGCGTACAGAGCGATTAAGCACGGCTACGCGGATATTATGGTCGCGGGAGGAAGCGAGGCGGCGGTTACGCCGACGGCGGTCGCGGGATTTCAGAACACGACGACGATGTCTGTCTCAGGCGATAAAAACAACGCTTTGGTCGCGTTCGACAAACGCCGCAACGGATTTATAATCGGCGAGGGAGGAGGAGCGTTGATTCTTGAGAGTTATAATTCGGCGAAGGCGCGCGGGGCGAAAATTTACGGCGAGGTTCTGGGATACTGCGCGAATTTCGACGCTTATCATATAACCGCGCCCCACCCGGAGGGTAAAGGCGCGGCGAACGCGATGAGACTGGCAGTCAAAGACGCGGGGATAAATCAGGACAAAATAGGCTATATCAACGCTCACGGCACGGGAACGCAGTTAAACGACAAGACGGAGACGGCGGCGATTAAAAGCGCGTTCGGCTCGAACGCCTATAATATCCCGGTATCGTCGACGAAAGGGGTCGTCGGGCATATGCTCGGAGCGGCGGGAGCGGTCGAGGCGATATTCTGCCTTAACGCGATTTCCGATAGTATACTGCCCCCGACGGCGAATTTAAGGGAGTTTGACCCGGAGTGCGATTTGGATAATATAGCTTTGACCGCGAGGGAAAAGAAAATAGACTGCGCGATGTCCGCGTCGCTTGGGTTCGGCGCGACGAACGCCGTTCTGGTGTTCGGGAAGATATAGGGATGTTGTATATGATAAATATAATAACGGATAACGGAAGGTGAGTAAAATGTCGATATATACGCGGCAGATAAGCAGTTTGGTAAAATTACTTCCTATGGAAAGACAGCGTCATATTCTTGAATTGGTTACACAGGAAATCAATGACAAAAACGGCGTAAACGCCGGCGCAAGAAGCGGGAAGAATTATACCGCGTTTATGGATTTGCAGAAATCGTTCGAGGGTGAAGCCGAGAGACTCGGATTAAAAGATTTGGACGACGTTGTTAAAATGGTAAATGAAATACGTTCGGAAAGGTATGAAAAAGAAAAAGAATATGAAAATAATGCTTGATACCAATATTCTTGTTTTTGCCGGTGTGTTTAACAGTGAATATATCAGAAAGTTTATTAAAGCTGCGGTTGATAAAAATCATTCTATAGTTTTGTGTTCTTATGTGATTAATGAACTGTACAGCGTGATAAACAGAAAATTTCCGTCAAAAATAGAAAGTTTAAATAAATTCTTTTCCGAATTGGAGTACGATTATATTGAAACGCCTGATATTCTGCCCGAACACGGTATGTTTACAATACGCGATAAAAAAGATGAAAAAGTTTTATATTCGGCGATATTGGCGGATGTTGATATTTTAATAACGGGCGATAAAGATTTTTCGGATATAAAAATTAAAAGACCGGAAATATATACGCCGGCTGAATTTTTAGAGAAATACGCAGATTCTATATAATAACAAAAAAACAAAAAAAAAGGGAGTCGTGAAAATTTATGGCGGTATTCAAAGATTTGGAAGATAAACAGGGTCTGTTCGATTTAATCGATAAATTTGAAAAAAGTTCTCTGTCCGAGCTTGAACTGTCGGTTAATCCGGGTATTCAGGTTAAGGATTCGAGTATAAAAATAAAACTCAAAAAAAATATTAAAAATCCCGGAATTATAACGGCGAAACCCGAAGAAACGGAAATTTCGGATATTGGTTTTGACGTTCCCGTTAAATTAAATAATCCCGGTAATATCGAAAAGGGCGTTAAAATAATAAAGGCGCCGCTCGTCGGGACGTTTTATCTCTCGCCCTCTCCGGACGCGGAGGCTTATGTCAAACCCGGGGATATAATAAATAAAGGCGATATAGTCTGTATTATCGAAGCTATGAAAACGATGAACGAAATAGAAAGCGAATTTGACGGCGAAGTCCTCGAAGTCGCCGCAAGAAACGGCGTTCCCGTCGAATACGGTCAGCCGTTGTTTAAATTGAGATAGAGAGAGAGAATATTTATGTTGTATAACCAGGAGCAAATCAAAGAGATTATCCCGCACAGGGAGCCGTTTCTTCTTATAGATTATATAGAAGAATATAAAGAGAGGGAAAGCGTTACGGCAATAAAAAAAGTCACCGGAGAGGAAGATTTCTTCAGGGGTCATTTCCCGGGGTATAAAGTCATGCCCGGGGTCTTGATTCTCGAGGCGCTGGCGCAGGCGGGAGCGTTTATCGTTTTGAACATAGACGAATACAGGGGTAAAATCGCGTTTTTCGCGGGAGCGGACGAAGTAAAATGGAGACGCCGGGTCGTTCCCGGGGATATTTTAAGATTATGCGTTAAAGTGGAGAAAATCAAATTTAACATGGGTATAGCGTATGCCGAAGCGTTCGTCAAAGACGAAATCGCCTGTAGCGCGAGAATAAAATTCGCGGTACAGAGATAAATATATAATAATAAATTAAAAACAGGAGGAATTTTAATCTAACATGGTTGAAAAAATTTTGATATCGCATTTCAACGGGATATGGCTTTATCTCGAAAAAGAAATTTTAAGCGAGGACAGGATATATTATAATATTCTCGCAAAATATAATTACAGCGAGGCGGTGTACAGTTTCGATTCGGAGCTCGTATCGGGTAAACTGCCGAAAAAACAGGAAATGATGGTTAAAGCGTGGATATATATGAGAGAAGAGGAAATAAGAGCGGCTCTGCACGTCTGGAACGAAGACGGCGATATATTGAAAATAAA
Organism: Oscillospiraceae bacterium; assembly: GCA_009777355.1. Taxonomy (GTDB): domain Bacteria; phylum Bacillota; class Clostridia; order Oscillospirales; family WRJC01; genus WRJC01. Next base: position 17,319 of record WRMA01000021.1, read on the forward strand.
CGGGCTGAGGTAAATAATACCGATTCGCAATGCAAATGTAGGAACGACCACCCCGCCGTCTGCGGACGGCACCCCTCCACAGAGGGGAATGAGTAAGAAAACGCCGGAGCGGAGTGAAAATTCCCCTCCGTGGAGGGGTGGCGCGACGCGTAAGCGGCGTGACGGGGTGGTTTTGAAAGAAGTCCAATAATTAAATAAAACAGTGAAAGCGCGGGTGTGTGATATGGGTAAAGCGTTAAAAAATATATGGAAAATAATATGGGTTCCGTTGTTGTTTCTGGGTATGCAGTTTACCGTCGGGATTGCTTACAGTATAGTTCTGATGTTCTCTATCGGGGTGAGGCTCGCTCTGGACAGCGCGTTATCCGGAGAGCCTGTGAATACTGATATTCTGGAAGACCCCGAAAAACTCGGGGAGTTGTATATCGAATCGATGAATATGCACGTTCCGACTATAATTAGCGCGGTTCTTACGTTTTTTATCGTGTTCTTGGTTTTCAGAAAACAATGGAAGCTGGAATTATTCTGGAAAATAGGGGAGAGAAAACCCTGGATTGATTCGTCGGTTATAATAATGTGTTTCGGGCTGGGGATTTCGGCGAATTTATTTATAAGCGGATTTCTGACGCTTCTCCCGATAACCGAACCGGAGCAGCCTTTCGAGATGCTGCTCGGGGATAATTTAGCGTTAATGCTGATTAGTCTTGCGGTGTGCGCGGCTTTCCTCGAGGAGATTATTTTCAGGGGTATTGTTCAGAAACGTCTGTTTAGAATGACGAATCCCGTAAACGCGGTAGTTTTGCAGGCGTTTATCTTCGGGGTCGTGCATTTAAGCTTATATCAGGGAGCGTACGCGTTTATTCTGGGGCTTTTAATCGGGGTCGTGTATTACTGGTACGATTCCATATGGGTACCGGTTACGATACATTTCGCGTTTAACGCGACGTCTGTCATGCTGTATTATATAGCGGGCGACACAGAGCTTAATTTAATGGCGTTTATGATAATAACCGGCGCTTCGCTGATGATTGCGTCGGGGTTTATCACGGGCCTCAACGGCAAAAGACCGCGGGGGAGCGCGTTGAATAATAACAGTATGGATATTATGAATATAAAAGGCGGCGATAATTATGACGGCGACGATTCTGATAATAATAACGGCGATAGTAATACTTTTATCGGGTAGGGTTGAAAAAATAAAACCCCTGTAAAATTAACGCTCCGAAGCCCTCTTTTTTAAAGAGGGTGGCAGCCGCGTAAGCGGCTGACGGGTGTTTTTGAAATCTGATGTTGTGTACGGGGAGACGAAAACACCCGCCGTCTGCGGACGGCACCCTCTTTACGAAAGAGGGCAAAGATAGTAAATACATCAGGCGCGTAACTTGTGAAAATAAAATAAAAATTTTAAGAGAGTATAAATAAATTATGTTTAAAAAGATATTAATCGCAAACAGGGGAGAAATCGCGGTCAGGGTGATAAGGGCGTGCAGGGATATGGGGATAATAAGCGTCGCGGTTTATTCCGAAGCGGACAGGGAAGCTTTGCACGCGCATATCGCGGACGAGAGCGTATGCATAGGCGGAGTTTTGGCAAAGGACAGTTATCTCAACAAAAACGCCGTGATTTCGGCGGCGGAGATTTCGGGAGCCGAAGCGATTCACCCGGGTTACGGGTTTTTGTCCGAAAATTCTGATTTCGTTAAATTATGCGAAGAGAATAATATAAAATTTATAGGACCGGGAGCGAAGGCAATCGCGATGATGGGTAATAAAGCCGAAGCGAAACGCATAATGAAAAACGCGGGAGTACCGGTTATTCCCGGGTCGGACGGAGCGGTTAAAAATCTTGGGGAAGCGGAAAAAATATGCGATGATATAGGCTGGCCGGTTTTAATTAAAGCGTCGGGAGGCGGAGGAGGCAAGGGGATAAGGCTCGTCGAAAACAAAGCTATGCTTAAAAACGCCTATGATATGTGCAAGGCGGAAGCTGTAGCGTCGTTCGGCGACGACGAGATATATATAGAGAAATATATAGAAAATCCCAGGCATATAGAGATTCAAATCCTTGCGGACGAGCATAAAAATATCGTCCATTTGTTCGAGAGGGAATGTTCCCTGCAGAGACGCAGGCAGAAAATAATAGAAGAGGCGCCGTCTGTTTTCGTGGACGAAGAATTAAGGCGTAAAATGGGCGAAGCGTCGGTTAAGGCGGCGCGAATCGCAGAATACGCGAATGCGGGAACGGTCGAATATTTAACAGATAAAGACAAGAATTTTTATTTTATGGAAATGAACACGAGAGTCCAGGTCGAACACCCGGTGACCGAGTTAATCACGGGGATAGACATAGTAAGCGAGCAAATCAAAATAGCGGCGGGGGAAAGGCTGGGATTCTGCCAGGACGATATATAAATACTCGGTCACGCGATAGAATGCAGAATAAACGCCGAAGACCCGGACAAAAACTTCGCGCCGCGCCCGGGGGAAATAAGGGAGCTCCACGTTCCGGGAGGACCGGGGGTGAGAGTGGATAGCGCGATATATCAGGGGTGCGCGATTCCGCCGTTTTACGATTCGCTGATATCGAAGCTTATAGTGTTCGGCAACGGCAGACAGGAAGCGGTCGCGAGGACAAGACGGGCTTTGGCCGAATATTTATTCGACGGGATAATAACGAACGTGGATTATCAAATAGAGCTTTTATCGACGGAAGAGTTTAAATCGGGGGATTTTAATATAAATTTTGTAGACGAGTATAATAAAAGGCGGTGAGTTTTGTGAAAAAAACAGTCAGGATTAGAATAAACTGGGAGGACGGCGTTTGGCAGTCGGAGGTTTTGGAAAAAGAGTTCAGCGTAGTATTGGAATCGGGTTCTTTGGACGCTCTTATAGAGAGGGTGAAAACCGTCGTTCAGGAAATTCTCGAGACAGACCTCAAATATACGGGAGATATAGAGTTTCTTTTTCAAGCCGAACGTACGGACAGTATGAAAGCGCGGGTGATAGCGTAAATGGCTAATTATACTCGCCGGGTAAAGAAAATTATGGCTGAAAACGGCTGCCGGTTTGTTCGTCAGGGAAAGGGAGACCATGAAGTTTGGCATAGCCCGATAACGAACAGAATAGTAGTCGTTGACGGCAGTATAGTTAAGAGAACAAGCGCGAACAAGACTTTAAAAGGCGCAGGTATCAATATAAAAGTCTAATAAACAAAAAATAAAACCGGAGGGGGGTAAAAAAATGCTTAAGGATTTGTTTAAAAAAGCGAAATATATTTCTGTGCCGATGGCGAAGCGCGCCATAAACGAAATGGGAGACGGCGATAATATGGAAGAGTATATTATATGCGTCAAATGCGAGAAGAAAATCTCTGCCGAACAGTATGAAAATATGCGGAAGGTCTGCCCTCTGTGCGGTTATCATACGAGATTATACGCGGTCGAACGTCTGGAATACACGGCTGACCCGGGTAGTTTCGACGAGAAATATAATAATTTGCAGACGCTTAATCCGCTGGAATTTGAGGGTTATCTCGAAAAAATAGAGAAGCTTCAGAGAATAACGGGGCTCGACGAGGCGGTAATCACGGGGTTTTGCAGAATCGGGGGAAGAGAAACCGGACTGGGAATCATGGACAGTAATTTTCTCATGGCTTCTATGGGTTCGGTAGTGGGCGAAAAGCTCGCGCGTCTGTTTGAAGAAGCCGAAGAGAGAAAACTGCCGGTCGTTATATTTGCGGCGTCGGGAGGGGCGAGGATGCACGAGGGTATAATCTCGCTTATGCAGATGGCGAAAGTATCGGCGGCGGTAGGCAGACATTCCGACGCGGGATTGTTATATATAACGGTTTTGACGGACCCGACGACGGGAGGGGTGACGGCTTCTTTCGCGAGTTTGGGGGATATAATACTCGCCGAACCGGGAGCGGTCGTGGGATTCACGGGACGCAGGGTAATAGAGGGGACAATAGGGCATAAACTGCCCGACGGTTTCCAGACCTCCGAATTTTTACTCTCGCACGGGTATATAGACAAGATTATTTGCAGAACCGATATAAAAAAAGCCTTGGCAATGCTGCTGAGGATGCACGGAGGATAAAGATTTTATGTCTAATATAAACAATATAAATTCAGGCGAGCTGAAACTGACTCCCAGAGAAGAAGCCGTAATAAAACGCTATGAAATATCGAAGCATAAAAACAGGCCCGTCGTAAACGATTATATCTATAAAATTTTCGACGATTTCATAGAGCTTCACGGCGACAGGGGATTTTCCGACGATAAGGCTATTATAACCGGACTCGCGAGGCTTAATAATATATGCGTCACTATTATAGGTCACGTTAAGGGTAAAAATACGAATGAGAAAATCGCGTCGAATTTCGGTATGCCTCACCCGGAGGGTTACAGGAAAGCCCTGCGGCAGATGATTCTTGCGGATAAATTCAAGAGACCCGTTATAACGTTCGTCGATACTCCCGGGGCGTACTGCGGCGTTTCGGCCGAGGAAAGGGGTCAGGGCGAGGCAATCGCGAGAAATTTACTGGAAATGTCGAGGTTAAAAGTGCCGGTTATATCAATTATAACCGGGGAGGGTTCGAGCGGGGGAGCTTTGGGCATAGCCCAGGCGAATAAAGTCCTGATGCTCGAGAACGCGACTTACTCCGTCATATCGGCGAAAGGCTTCGCGAGTATATTATGGAAAGACCCGAAACGCGAAAAAGAAGCGATTATAAAACAGAAAATGACCGCCGACGATTTAAAATCGCTTGGGGTAATCGACGGTATAATCCCCGAACCGAACGAAGGAGCGCACAAAGACCCGGCAACGGCCGCGGCGGCGATTAAAACGTCTCTCGAACTTCATCTTGAAGCGCTGATGAAAATGACTCCGGACGAAATATACGAGCAGAGATATAAAAAATTCAGAAGTATGGGATTTTTTAACGAGAATTAACAAATTATCTATATTTATAGATTATAATAATTAAAAACATAAAAAATATAAGACAGAGGTTATAAAAAAATGCTTGAACAAATAGTCGATATAATATCGAAACAGTTAAAAACGGAGCCGGAGGAAATTACCCCGGAAACAAACATAACGGAAGATTTGGGAGCGGACTCGCTGGACATAGTCGAACTGCTGATGTCAATCGAGGAGGCTTTCGGCGTTTCCGTACCGGACGAGGACGTCCAGGGATTAAAGACGATTAAAGATATCGTCGATTACGTCGAAAGCAAAAAATAGGGGAGAATCCCCCCTGCGGCTTCGCCGCTTCCCCCCTTTAGCAAGGGGGGCGGAAGAAGCCCGTATT
>WRMA01000022.1 GCA_009777355.1 Oscillospiraceae bacterium
TATTTAAATTTTTATTGACTTTTTTTAAATATTCAAGTTGTCTTTGTTTTTCGGGCGTAAGGGGAGATTGATTTTCCAATGATTGGATTTTTTCTCCCAATCCCGTTTTTATAGCGTCATACTGGTCAGACGGAACTCGAAAATTACCATCAGGATAATGCTCTGAATATTCTTTGCCGCTTACTTTTTTTAGAAACTCTAAATTTCCTTTTTTATCCACGCCGAGAAACTTCATTTGAACTTCTGAACCATCGACAACATTTCCGTGTCGGTCTAATGTAACTTGGTCTGCTTTTGTGTCGTTTACACGTCCTAAATCGTCAGTTCTGCTTACACGTTTTTCATTGCCGCTTTTGATGTTTTCAGCGTTTTGTTTAGCAGTATCAAGAACTTCTGCGGAATAACCTGCCTGTTGGTTGATATTTGCTTCTTTATAGTCCGGGTGAACTTTTCCTTGGGATATTTTTTTCAAGCCTTGATGAAGTTTCTGCCCGGTTTCATTATCAATACCATCGTAAGCAACCTTAAATTGTTTGCCGGCTTCACTATAACGACCAAGCAATTCTGAATTTACGCCTAACGCAACATTATCCGCTAAATCGGAATTGCGCCTTTCCGGATTGATTATTTTAACCCCGCACATGGCGCAGGACTTAGCAGTATCCTTGATTCGCGTCCCACATTCAGTACAAACCACATTATTTACCTCCTCAATAATAGTTACTTATTTTTTCTTCAGCCGAACGCAGCCAGTCATGATTATTCGTTTTTTTCAACCCTCCTTTTCGTAAAGAAACCTCATTTACGTTACAAAGCCTACAGCGCCGACGCCGATAACGCCGCGCCGTATAAACCGGATATTGATTGGCGTATACTCAAATTCTTCAAATTGAAATGTATCAAATGTGAACTCTTCGTATTCAAACATATCATACTCAAATTTTTCATACTCGAAAATCTCAAGCCCAAGCTCTTTCAAAATCTCTTTCGGCAGCGTATAATCTTGTTTTACAAGTCCGAAGAATGTACAGCCCGTATCAACACATAACGACATAAAGCAACTATACACCGCGCTGTGCGCAAACGACCCGATTACGCCGCCGACAAAGCTGCCAATCATAAAACCGAGTACGGGCAACTGCGGCAGCAACCCCTGTAATGCGAAACCAAACGCAAGCGAACACGACGCGGTGAACAGGTCTTGAGCGCAGCGGTTCGCAAACTCATGCGTTGTCATTTGCCCGAACGCCATCAGTACGGCGTTCTGTATGGTATTCATAGTCAGCGCGACAACTGCGCCGATTATTGTCGGGTCTGCGGCATTCATCAACGCAGACCCAAGTTTCCCGGATTTGCAGGCAACCGTTATCGCCGCCGCGACGCTGCCCCGCACATAGCCGAGCGTACCGCCTTTCAGCGCGGCAAAGCCAACGCGCTTGAAATCATCAGCGTTAATTTCACCATCTCTAAACAGCTTCGTTAGGATTTTTAGTAATTCGGGGGCGACTTCAAGCGCGACGCTGATAACGGCGGCGGACAGTCCGGCTTTATGCGCCTGCTTCATGATATGTTCCCACTTGATGAGTTCATCGGGTGTCAAACCCCAATCGGCAGAGTCAAAACCGCCTTCTTTGGCGAGTTTTGCAAGCTCCTCCGCTTCTTCTTTTGCAAGCGGAACCGATTCGGTGCCTTCATTGCTTTTGATACGGTCTGTCAGCTTATCTAATGTTTCCTGATAGCGTTTTACCTGCTCCGAACGACCGCCGCTTGACTCTTCGAGTATCTTACGTTCCAGCCAAGCTCTGGCTTCTTCCAGTTGGTCTTTGGCAACAACTCTGTACTGCCCCGAATAAAGCGGATTGTTTCCATCCTTGTAACCCGGAAACAGCTCGTCAATCGTCTTAGGTACGCGGTTATTTTTCTGACACTCTTCAAGATATTTCTTGAACTCGTAATCGAAATACGCACTATACTCATCTATTGTGAGCGGTTGATTACCTTTTTTGTAATATTCGGCGGCTTTGGCATAATAAATCTCGGACTGCGCCTTTGCCGCTGCGTTTCCGTCTTTATAATATTTCAAGCCAAAACCGGAATTAGTCCAATTACCTTGAACATCAACAGAACCCGCAACATGGCTTTTCAATACCTCCGCGCGCGCTGAAACATCTTTTACCGCCGCATCAATATTATGCGTGTAGGCGTGCCATATCTCGGCAGCCTCACCTTTAAGCTGCGATATGTCCGTCCTTTTCATAACGCCGTTTAGGGTAAATCTAAGGTCGCTGTTTAAGGCGCGTTCAAGTTCGCCGATGGCTTTTTCGACGTTGGCGACATAATCTCCGCCGCCGGCTGCTCCTCTGTATGCGCCGGACAGCCTTGTAAAGTTCCGATAACCTTCTTCAAACGCAGACATAGATTTACCCATCTTCACCCTCTCCATTCAGTTTTATGCCCATAAAATCATTAAGGCAATTATCTATAAATTCATACACTAGCATACTGTATTGCGCGCGCCAGACAGAGCGGTTTTCTATATCCGTAAAGATACCTTTAACTACGTTCCACAATTCGCCTGACGACTTGTCTGACGGTATAACTATATCAGGGTGATTTTTTGCCACTAACTCGCAATAATTAGAAAACGCTTTCAAATCATCCCACGGTAAGGAACCGTCCCATGCGGTTATAACACAAGTTTTACCCAGCCAACCGATACGACAGGCATATGAATCAAATGCCCAGCTGCGTATAATCGCTTCTTGTTTCTTCGTTTCTCTACCCAAGCCAAAAAATACTAAATGTGCTTTGTTGGATATTTTGGGGCGATTGGATAAGTATTCGTTTTCTGTCCACAAAGCCGATGTGATTCCTTTTTCGGACAATAAAGCGTTAAGCTTCCGAGCATATTCTGATTCATAACCTCCGCCAGTTACAATGATAACTCTGAGTTCGTTCATTACAAGTACCTCCATAAATTATTTTTTAGTTTTTACGATATTCGCCGAATGATGCGGAAAAAATTTAATTACCGTCTGTTGCAGTATAGGCTTCCCCCATCTTTTCAACTTCTGTCTTCATCTCCAGAACAAATTCCTCCGGCGAAATTACCCGCACATAACCTCCCTGACTTAACAGGAACATTTTTATTCCGTCGCCGTGAACTTCGGCTTCAATAACATAAACGCCGCGTTTTTTATCAATTACCCGCGCCGTCGGGAGCCTGTCCAATATTGCTTGAAGCGAAGGTCCCGTATACTCGAAACGAATTTTTCTCAGTTTACCGTAAAACATGAACTGACAGCGTTTACGCAGTAATCCCTCGTCGAAATCGGGAATATCGGCAGTGTCAAAAGTCTGACGATGCTCTACTATGCCCGTTATTCTGTCAACCCGAAAATAACGGGGTTCGTCATATTTACCGGGATAAAACGCAATCATATAAAAATAATATTCCATGAAAATTATAGAAACAGGCTGAATACGTCTCTCCAAATAAGTCTTATCTATTTTATAGTAAGAAATTGTAATTTCTCTGTTTTCCTGAATAATGCCTATAAGTTTCCAAAGATTTTCTTTTACGTCGTCGCAGTAATGCTTAACTTCGCTGTAATGGTCCAGTTCTTTTGCCACTACGGCGTTCATTTTTTGGCGGTCGCGAGTAGTCGTAAACCTCTTGAATTTTGCGATAATCCGCTCCGTATCTGTTTTTGAAAACGCTCTCGTTCCCAATAAAGCCTTTGCAACGGCGAACAGTTCTTTGTCGGCGAGAAATTCATCCGAAATCAATCGGTACGCTTTATGTACATAGCAGTATTCAAGCTCGGCATTTCCTGTCAAATCGCGATATTCCGCGAGAAAATCTTTAATTTTTCCAATATCGCGCGAAACGCTTTTTGTCGATATACTATGTTCCTCCGCCAATCTCTTGACAGACACTTCTTCGCCTCTTATCATGCGAAACAAGATTTCCAGAGTCCTGTCGCTGCCGCTCATGCTTTTCACCTCCGGATATTCTCTTTTATTTACTTAATTCTTTATCCCAAGCCAAAGAGCGTGATACCTCTTTTTCTGCTTCTTTAATTATATTCATTCCTTCATCCACCCCAGATTCCCAAGTTCCTTTTTTTGTGTATTTTCACGTTCTTCTTGAGCTATATTTCTACCGTTTATATCGCGAGATTTGATAGATGTTTCATCTATCTTGAATTGTTTAATCATGTAAAAATCTCCTTTTTATTAATTACTTTCTACTTTATACTATAAATATAATAACAATTAAGCCGGACGTCTGGGTGTCCCGATAAAAAAGATTTTTGCTTTCTTATATAAATATATACCGACGCTCTTATTATACAAGCGCAGACTATTTTCTGCATAATTCTACTTTTTATTATACTACAAGCAATATTATAAGTCAAGAAAAATATTTCTCTAATAAGCAATTCTTCCAGTAATTTTTGCTGTTCGCCGATGATTGCATTGCCGAAATATCGGAGCGGGAGCGTTTTGTACGCCTTATATTGTTTATATAATATATATTTTAAATAAAAAGAAATGCGGGAAGAGAGAACTTTTAAAAATTACGAAAAAAACTCTTGAAATATTCTGTAGATTGTGATATAATAGAAATATGGTAGACAAAATGGAGATATAATAATATGGATAACGAAAACAAAAATAAAATTAGGTCGTCCCTGAACGAATCAACCAAACAGGCGATAAAACAAACGTGGAACATAGATGTGGACAGCGAAATACTAAGCCCGTTAGTGGATTATATCTTCAAGAGAATTTTTACCGCGGACGATACAAACTCAAAACAAGCTCTGATAAATTTCATAAACAGTATATTAGAACATGAAAACGATGATATAATCGTCGATTTGACAATTATAAACTCGCAAATACCGGTTGACAGGGGAGTACAAAAGAAGTCTATATTTGATATTCGCTCCAAATATAACAACGGCAGGCAGTGCATAATCGAAATGCAGAAAGAATCTACGCCCGACTTCACCAAGCGGTCAATACATACCATATCAAAAGCATACGTCAGCCAGCCAATATCGGGCAGGGATTTCAACGCGCTGGAGAAGTGCTATTTGATTTGTATAACCAACTTCGATATGATAAAAGAAACGAGTGAGCATCTTAAAGACTACCGTTACCGTGACAGACAGGGCAACGATTTATCAGACGCTAAGACTATAATCTTTTTAGATTTGTCAAAGTTAGGGGATATATTGGACAAAAGTGTCGATGAAATGACGAACGTGGAGATGTGGGCTATATTTTTTAAGTATGTAACAGACGAGAGCAAACAGGATATACTCAACGAGATATTAGAACGAAAGGAAGGGGTCAAGATGGCGAGAAATATATTAATAGAAGTAAGTAAAGATGAGGAAGCCAGAGCTTATTACGAGAGCGAGCTTATATTTGAACTCGACCAAAGAGGCAAAATCAATCAGGCTAAACGCGAGGGTCGGGAAGAAGTCAAAATAGAACTGGCAAAAAATTTATTAGACGTTCTTGATATTGAAACTATTGCCATGAAGTTTAAAATGCCGGTAGCGGAAGTAGAAGCTTTAAAGTGAAATTGAATGTTTATCCCGAAACGGCTGGATAGATACGCAAGCAGGAGATATAAAAATATAAATTAACGAACGTTCCCATCTAATAAAAATTGTGAAAAAATGATTAAAGCGATTTCTGCGGTATGGTCAGGGGTTTTGGCGATTTCAGATAAAAATATCGTTTTTCCATGATAAAACGGGGGTTTTAAAGGGCAGTCAAAGGGAGCGGTTAAATCTCCGTAAGCTTGCCTTGAACCGACTTTGACTCCTGCATTCCGAGGTTCGAGTCCTCGCATCCCAGCCAGGTCGGAAATTTTTAAGAGAGGATAAAATTACAAAATGCGGGAACTTGAAAAATATTACGACGGACTGAAAACAGAGAAAGAAATGCGCGAATACTGGAGAGAAAATAAAATCTATGATTTTGTCTATGACAAAAACAAGCCTCTCTATTCTATCGACACGCCGCCGCCTACGGTCAGCGGCAGTCTGCATATCGGTCATATATTCAGCTATACCCAGGCTGAAATGATTGCGCGTTACAGACGTATGAGAGGTTACAACGTCTTTTATCCGTTCGGGTTCGACGACAACGGACTGCCGTCTGAGAGATTAGTCGAAAAAGAGACGGGAGTTAAGGCTTATAATCTCCCGAGAAGCGAATTTAATAAAATGTGCATGGAGACCGTTAAAAAATACGAGGACGAGTTTAAAGAATTATGGCAGGCGATGGGTTTCTCGTGCGACTGGAATCTGCAATACGCGACAATTAGTCCGAACACGCAGAAATTATCGCAGAAATCTTTTATTGAGCTTGCGAAAAATAATCGCGCTTATATAAAAGAATCGCCGGTTTTGTGGTGTACTGAATGTCAGACTTCTATCGCGCAAGCCGAACTCGATTCAAAAGATATAGACTCTTGCTTTTATCACATAAATTTCGGTTTGGGAGATTCTGTTCTTGAAATCGCGACGACAAGACCGGAGTTATTATACAGCGTCGTTTGCATATTCGTAAACCCGAACGACGAGCGTTACAAAAAATTATTTGCAGGGCGCGGGGACCCCGGCGCGCCGCCGAAAGTAAAAGTGCCGCTGTATAATTTTGAAGTGCCGCTCTTGACCGATGAAAAAGTCGCGATAGATAAAGGCACGGGAGCCGTTATGTGCGCGACGTTCGGAGATTCGACGGACGTCGAATGGACGGAGCAGCATAATTTAGAGTATAAAAAAGCGATTATGCCGTATGGAAAAATTTCCGACGAAGCCGAATTTATCGCGGGTTTGAGAATAAAAGCGGCGAGAAAAGAAATAGTCAGATTACTCGAAGAAAATAATTTAATAGTTAAATCTGAAAATATCAGTCACGCCGTTTCCGTTCACGAGAGATGCGGCACAGAGGTCGAGATTATCCCGTCGCGCCAATGGTATATAGACGTTATGAGCAAAAAAGAAGAGTTATTAAAAGCCGGGGATAAAATAAAATGGTATCCCGAGCACATGAAGAACAGATATGTGAACTGGGTTGAGAATCTAAAATGGGACTGGTGTATATCGCGTCAGAGATATTTCGGGATTCCCATACCCGTCTGGTACTGTGAAAAATGCGAAACGCCCGTATTTGCCGAAATAGAAAATCTTCCCATAAACCCAATCGAGACAAAATATACGGGAGTCTGTTCGTGCGGCTGCGCCGAATTTATCCCGGACAAAGCGGTCTTTGACACGTGGGCGACTTCGTCGATTACGCCGCAGTTAAATCTTGACACCGCGAAAAAATACGGCATAGAAGAAAAAGACTTTATGCCGATGAGCATGAGAACCCAGGCGCATGAAATTATCAGGACGTGGGCGTTTTATACTATCGCTAAAAGTCTTTATCACACGAATCAAATTCCGTGGTTCGACGCGATGATTTGCGGATTTGTCCTCGCGAAACCGGGCGAAAAAATAAGCAAATCCAAAGGCAACGCGAAATTTTCGCCGCAGGAACTGATTAAACAGTATTCCGCCGATTCCCTGCGTTATTACGCGGCGACCGCAAGACTCGGAACGGATATGTATTTTGATATTCAGGAAATGCAGGATAGTTCAAAAAGGCTTATAACGAAACTCTGGAACTCGTCGAAATTTGTTTTGTCGCATTTAGAGGATTTCGACCCGAAATATAAGCCCGAAAAAATTCTGCCGGTTGACAGATGGATTATAGAACGGACAAACGAAGCGATTCTTGAATCTGTTAAATGGCTTGACGAGTATGAAATAGGCATGGCGAGAAAAGTCGCCGACGATTTATTCTGGAAAGATTTATGCGATAATTATATAGAAATAGTAAAAGAGCGTTTATATCAGCCGGAAAAGCACGGCTATGAAGAGAGAAAATCGGCGCAGTACGCGATATATTACTGTCTGTTTAATATATTAAAAATCTATGCTATATATATTCCTCACGAGACAGAATATATTTATCTTAACGGCTTAAAAGATTTCGCGGGGGAAATATCGATACACCTGACAGAATGGGAAAAACCGGCTGAAATAGATTCAAAGATTCTTGAGTTCGGGGATATATTAAAGCAGGCAATATCAGATATGAGAAAATACAAGACAGAAAATAATTTGTCGATGCGGGCTGAAATAGACGAGGCGGTTATCAAGGCGAAGCCGGAGTTTAAAGCTTGGCTTATTGAGACGGAGAAAGATTTTACGGCGTGCTCCCACGCGAAAAAAATCGCGTACGAGTTTTAAAAATTTATGTTTACGCGAGAAATAGACCACGCCGTGCTATTGGGCGGTCTATTTTTTGTTATTATTGGTTTTCAAAAATAAAAATTTATGCTTATGAACGATTATATCTATAATTATACCCAAGCCCTAAACTATATCCACTCGCTCGGCAAATATTCGAACCCGCCGCATAAAGACCTGACCAAAATAAAATTTCTATGCTCTCTTTTTAATAATCCCCAGGACAGTTATAAAATAATTCACGTCGCCGGAACAAACGGAAAAGGCTCCGCGGCTTCTATGCTCGCGAATATATTATGCGGCATGGGATATAAAACCGGCAGATTTATCTCGCCGTTTATTGTCGATTTTACAGAGAGAATTTCTATAATCAATAATTATAAAACAGACGATATATCCCGGGAAGATATTATATATTATACTAATAAAATAATAGAAATCTTTGAGGAAAATAATGTAAAATCAACGGGTTCTATGCCGAACGAGTTTGAGTTTATAACTCTTTTGGCTTTTTTGTATTACAGGGATAAATACTGCGAATTTGCGGTAATCGAGACCGGACTGGGCGGCAGACTCGACCCGACGAACGCAGTAGAATCGCCGCTCGCGTCCGTTATTATGTCCGTAAGCCTCGACCATATGAAAGTTCTGAACTGCAACACGGTCGAGGAAATCGCCGTTGAAAAATGCGGGATTATAAAACAAAACTCAAAAGTAATATTTTATCCTCTGAATAAACAAAGCGTTCTGGATATCGCAAAAAATATTGCCCGTGAAAAAAACTGCGGGTTTATTATGCCCGATATATCGTCTCTGGAAATTTCAGAAGAAAATCTAAATTTTACAGAGTTTAAATATAAAAATAAAAATTATAAAATAAAACTCGCGGGACGTCATCAGGTCTATAACGCCGTAACGGTTATAGAGACGATAGAATGTTTGTTCGGAGATTCATATAAATCTGTATATAACGGCGTTAAAAATACTTTTTTCCCCGCGAGATTCGAAATATTATCGAAAAACCCCCTCGTTATTTTCGACGGCGCGCATAATATGGACGGGATTGCGGCGTTGAGAGAAACAATAAAAAATCTTCTGCCCGGTAAAAAAATTATATTAATCTGCGGTATGCTTAAAGACAAACGCCCCGAATTGATTTTAAAAGAAATCTGCGGAGAAGATTTTATATATAAATTTATCGCCGTTCCCGTAGATTCACCGCGTTCTGAATCTCCTGAAAATCTCATGAAATACGCCGGAAAATACTGCGCGAACGCAGAATATAATTATAATCTGCGCGACGCCGTGAAAAATGCCCTTTCGGGCATAAATCACGATAATATTGATAATTTAAATAATTTCGCGGTTATCTGCTTCGGCTCTCTTTATCTTGCTTCTGAAGTCAAAAAAATTATTAATTCTTAATTATAAATTATTAATTATCTATCAGTCCAGGTTCATGAAAGCGTCGACCATTTTGTCTATTTCTCTGTTTATATTACGTTCGGCGCGCTCCAGCCTTGAAACAATCGTATCGGAATCGCTTACGAATATATGGGGGAATATGCCGTCGCGAAGAAGCGGCGTCCAGATTGTGTCTCCCCAGTCGAACACCCTGTTAGCGAAAATAATACCCAGCATTTCTTCGGATTCGTCGTCGCGCGTGTATTTTGTATTCAGAACGATTTCAATATATACGGGCGTAACGAGATTATAAGACTCGCAGGCCAGAGCTTCGAGAATTACCCCGGTTCTGTCCATATCGTCGTCTGTCGTGTACGCCGGTAAGCTTACGGGCTCTATCCAGGCGAGCTGACTGTAGTAATCTTCCTGACGTTCGTCGTATTTCGGATACGGGATTATGCCGAAATCGATTTCCATATCCCTGAAATCTTTCGCGCTGCCGACTCCCCCGCCTATAAACAGCGAACGTCCGTCTCTGAACGTATTGTTCCACAAATCGACTCTTTCGTGGGTGAGTTCGTTCGGGTCGGCGACGTCGTGGAACCATACTGAATCCGTCACTAAAATATCGACCATTTTAAACCATACGTTGATAAATCTCTCGTCGAGCGCGCTTAAATACGGCATGTTATCTTCGTCGAAAGATATGCTTTTCGCTCCGCCCGCTATCCAGAAAGACGGCTGTATGTTTCTGGTCACTCCAAGATAGGCGTGCTGGTCCTCTGCCGCGATACGTCCGTCGCCGTTCAAATCCCGGATTGCCGCCTTGCCGTATTCCCTGAATTTTTCAAACGTCCATTCCCCGTCTCTTACGGTCGAATAGATATCCGGGATTCCCAAATCCCTCGCTATATTTTTATTGAACAGCATAGCGGCCGCGCCGTAATTCTGTATGTCGTAGTCTCCCGCGGCGAAAAATATTTTATTCGCGATAGTGAACTGGTCGGTAAGCCACGAATCCCAGTAGGGCTTATCGAAATCGACGTAATTTAAATCGGTCATGGGGCGTAACATTCCCTGAGAGGCGTATTCGTAAGCTGTCGGACCTCTTATGAGCATTATGTCATAAGAATTATCCCCCGCCAGAAGAGCCGTACGGGTAACGGGCGCGACGTCGTAAGTATCGAACAAAATCTCTCTGAATTTAAAATTAAAGCGTTCCTCGACGTTTCTGTTACGCCGGTAAATCGCGTCGTTGAGAATCTCGCCGTCCTGTTCTTCGGCGTCCAGACGCCAGTCCTCGCGGGCTAAAACCCTGAAAATATAGCCGTTAAAATCAAAGTGGCCCAAATCGTCGTTTACAAAATTCGCCTGGTTATTCTCCCTCTCCGAATCTTCGGCTTCTCCGGGCAGTCCGTTGTTTGCCTGATTATCGGCGTTGTTATTCCCGCCTGCGCCGGATTCAGCTTCTCCGCAGGAAACCGCGAAAAGCATAGTTACTATAACTGACAATACCCAGATAATACAAATAATATTTTTAAAATTTATGTTAAATTTATGCATTTGTTTCCCTCCTTTTTTGGGTTTTGTATATTATTTACAATATCAAATTAATATCCGTATTGTAGGGAACGCATTTATGCGTTCCGGGAAAACAGGAAATTATACGTATCTGCGGAACGGATAAATCCGTTCCCTACATTTATTTTATTTATTATGTCTACGCCCAGCCGCGAAGTCTCACGGCTTCGGCGACCCTGTTAATCGCAATCACATACGCCGCGTCGCGCATATATAGATTCTTCTCTTTCGACACTTCATAGACCGCCTTAAACGCCTTCGTCATCGCGTATTCCAGTTTATTCAGCACTTCTGTCCTATCCCAGAAATAATTCATGTTGCACTGCACCTGTTCAAAATAACTGCACGTCACCCCGCCCGCGTTGCACAAGAAATCAGGCAGCATAAATATATTTCTGTCTTTGATTAAATCGTCGCAGTCGGGAGTCGTCGGGCCGTTCGCGCCCTCCGCGATAAATTTAACGCTCCGGCTGATTACCCCGAAATTATCCGGGGTTATTTGATTATGCAGCGCGCACGGCATCAATATATCGACGTCCTGACTCAGCCAAGAGTCCCCATCGAGTATCTCGCAGCCGAGAGACTCCGCCTTTTCTTTGTCTATACTTCCCGAAGCGTCTTTTATATCGACGAGCTTCTGTATATCCAACCCGTCTTTATTCTTAAAAGTATAAGCTTTCTTGTCGGTATTGTTCCAGCACGAGACTGCCGTCACTTTTCCGCCGAGTTCAGTATATAATCTCGCCGCGTATTCGGCGACGTTCCCGAATCCCTGGATTGACGCGGACGTTTTCGTTATGTCCGTTCCCGCCGCTTTAAGCGCCTCCACAAGAGTATAGACGACTCCGTAACCCGTCGCTTCGGTTCTGCCGAGAGAACCGCCCATGCCTACGGGCTTGCCCGTTATCATGCCCGGATAATGCGCGCCGGTTATGGTTTCATATTCGTCGAGCATCCAGAGCATATGCTGCGGTTTGCTTCCGACGTCCGGAGCGGGAACGTCCGCGTTCGGGCCGACCTGAGTATAAAGACCCCTTATGTATCCCCTGCAGAGAGATTCCATTTCTCTCGGGGATAAAACGTTCGGGTCGCAGACTATGCCGCCTTTCCCCCCGCCGAGGGGAATATCGACGACGGCGCATTTCCACGTCATCCACATAGACAGCGCCCTCACGTCGTCCGCCGTTTCGTCCGGATGGAATCTTATGCCGCCCTTTCCCGGACCTCTCGCGTCGTTGTGCCTCGACCGGTACGCTTTAAAAACTTTCGTCGAGCCGTCGTCCATTTTGACGGGTATTGTAAAATGCATTTCCCGCATCGGCTGACGCAGAAGCTCTCTCATGCCCGGTTCGAGATTTAATATCTCCGCGACTTTGTCAAACTGGATTTGGGCGTTCGTAAACGGATTATATTTTGATTCTGACATAATATATTCTCTCCCTGTATTTTATATTTTTATTTATATTTTATTTTTTAAAATATCGGCCAAATCTAATTTCTCCCACGTAACGTCCAAATCTTCTCTCCCCATGTGTCCGTAAGACGCGAGCGCCTTATATATAGGACGGCGCAGTTTAAATTTCTCTATTATCGCCGCGGGTCTGAAATCGACCGCTTCGGATATGATTCCGGCAAGCTTCAAATCGTCAAGTTTTCCCGTGCCGAAAGTGTCTATTAGAACGGAGACGGGTTTTGCCACCCCGATTGCGTATGCGAGCTGAATCTCGCATTTTTTCGCGAGATTTGCCGCGACTATATTTTTCGCGGCGTATCGCGCGGCGTAAGCCGCCGACCTGTCGACTTTCGTGGGGTCTTTGCCCGAGAACGCGCCGCCTCCGTGACGGGCGTAACCGCCGTAAGTGTCCACTATTATCTTTCTTCCGGTCAGCCCGGAATCCCCTTTCGGTCCGCCTATGACAAATCGCCCGGTCGGGTTGACGTATATTTTAGTCTCCGAATCTATAAATTTCACCGGAATTATAGGCTCTATAACTTCCCTTATAATATCTTTTCTTATTTTTTCGACCGAAACGTCGGGGTCGTGCTGAGTCGAGACGACTATAGTATCGACTCTTACGGGCGCGCCTTCGCCGTCGTATTCGATGGTTACCTGGGATTTGCCGTCGGGTCTCAGATAAGTGAGAATGTTCGCCTTTCTGATATCCGCGAGTTTTTTCGAGAGTTTATGAGCGAGGGAAACGGGCAGCGGCATAAGCTCCGGGGTTTCGTCGCAGGCGAAGCCGAACATCATTCCCTGGTCGCCCGCGCCGGTGTTGAACATAGCGTCCGAATCTTCCCCGGTCTTAGCCTCGTATGATTTGTCCACGCCCATCGCTATATCCGGCGACTGCTCGCATATAGAATTTATGACCGCGCAGTTTTCGGAATCGAACCCGTAAACGGCTTTGTTATAGCCTATCTCCCCGATTGTTTTTCTCGCGATTGCCTGAATATCGACAAAAGAAGTCTTCGAGGTTATTTCTCCCATGACCAGAACGAGTCCGGTCGTCGCGCAGGTCTCGCACGCGACTCTCGACATCGGGTCCCCCGCGATAAAAGCGTCGAGCACCGCGTCCGAAATCTGGTCGCACACTTTATCGGGATGTCCTTCCGTCACGGATTCCGAAGTAAATAATATTTTTCCTGTTTTCATAAATCAATATATTCTCCTTTTTGTTTAATTTATTATTTTGTTATTTCTAATGCGAACAGCGGGCGAAACCACGTTACCGTGTAGGGGCGCGCATTGCGCGTCCGTCTGAAAAACGTCAGAATCATGTCGGTTTCGCGGACTATTTAAATTTACGTTGGTTTCGCGGACGCGCAATGCGCGCCCCTACTATTCGTATTTTTAATTATTTTTTTCGATTTCGTCTACCACCGCGTCGATTGCCCTCTGCCATACGCCGGAATTTCTTTCGATGACCGAGACGATATTCGCGCGCAAATTCGTGGACATATCATATCCGAACACGCCGCCTATTCCGCCGAAATTATACATAACTCCCATATCATAGCTTAAATTATCAAAAAGATAATCTATCATCGCTTCAGATTCGGCGTCTCTCGCGCTTTTTGTTTTGAGAAGGCTGTCGTAATACGCGGGCTTGAGCTCTTTGCTTCCCTCGTAAGCCATCGCTTCGAGAATAATTCCCGTACTGTCAATATCGGGATTATTTTGAGGTACTGTAATTACAGGGTGATAATTACCCGCCGTGTACGGCGTATAGCTTTCCTGGGCGGTATCCCATTTCGGATAGGGAATAATCCCGAAGTTCACTTCCATTTGACGCAGAGACGGCTTGTCGGGAACATAGCTCGCGTTGTGCGAGGCCGCCGCGAGAAACAGGCATCTGTTTTCGGCGAACACGCCGATATCGGTGGCGAGGTCCGTCAGTCCGCCTCCTGCTTTAAAAAGCGTGTCTATGCTGTAAGTATGGTCTCTCATAGTAGTATATATGCGATATAGTCTTTCAAGATTCACTTCCGTTCCGACGGTAAGCTCGGGGATTCCGTCGCTATTCACCTCGACTAATTTTACCCCGACGCAGTTAATAATCCCCATAATCGTGTCGCCCGTGTAATTTAAACCCCAAATATCGTCCTCGAGCGTCATAACGCCGTCGCCGTTCACGTCTTTCGCGGCGGCTTTCGCCATTTCGTGCATTTTCTCATACGTCCACCGTCCGCTTTCGACTAAAGCGTACGGCGACTCAAGATTATTCGCCGCGAGTATATCTTTGTTGAAGCACATCAGCCACACACATTCGAGTCTTCTTTTTGATATATCTCCGCTGACCGCGAAATTTCTGCCCGCAACCGACATAGAATCATAATAATTTCTGTCCCAGTAGGGCTTGTCCATGTCGATATAGCTTAATTTGCCGAAATCCATCAGATAGTTTCCCGACAGCAGCGACGTAAAGTTCGCGCCCGCCGTAATCGCGAAATCATAAGAGGTATCGTCCGCGAGAACGGCCGTTCTGTACGCGTCGACGGCGTCGTTATGCGTCTGCATCATCGCGACTCTGATTTGACAGTTATATTCCTGTTCGAGTTTAATCCTTCTGTTATACGCGGCGTCGTTTATGGGCTCTCCGTTCAGTTCCCCCGCATAGACGTCTGCGGCGGCGGACGAGCCTCCCCAGTCGTCGTAAGTAAGCAAAGTAAAAACTTTCCCCTGCATATCGATTTTGGGCAGTTCGGGCATATCCGGGTCTGTTTCCTCTATAATAATTTCGTCGCCCGAACTATCCGGACTTTCGGGATTATTATTATCTCCGTTACTATTACTGCCGTTCTGCTCTTTTTCGCCGCACGATATAAAAAATACCGCGAGCGCGAATATCAGAACCGAAATTAAAATTACCCTGATTATTTTCCTCATAAAATCTCCTCCCTGTTATGTTTTTATTTTTTATTTTACACGAGTTACGCAATTAGCTTAAATTTTCGCCAAAGCCCCCTTTGTTAAAGGGGGGAAAGCGGCGAAGCCGCAGGGGGGATTAACTCTGCCTGTCCGGAATCCCCCCGTCACTTTGTGACACCCCCCTTTAACAAAGGGGGCTTTGGCATGAAATACGTCAAGCGCATAAGTCGTATTTTATTTATAAACGCCGCCCCTGTTATCAATATTAATTCCCAACTCCTCCGCAAGCCTCTCAATAGTTACGACTGTTCCGTCGTTTTCCCTTTCAGCGTCCGACAGCATTTTCAAATCCCATTCGTCGGGTTCTATCTCCTCTCCCGCATAAGCTTTCAGCGATTCTAAAAGATTAACTACAAAAATCAGCCGGTATTCCGGAATATCATCGACTAATTGTAAAATCCGTTCTTTATTCGACATATCAATCCATCCTCTCTATACCCAATATATTATAATTATTATATCACAGTTATTAATATTTATCAAGGCTTTCGTCGCGTGTAAAATAATATATATTTTTCCGGCAGTTCACGCTTAAAACAATCCCGATTCCCAGACACGAGCTTAGAACGGACGAGCCGCCGTAGCTGAAAAACGGCAGGGTTATGCCGATTACCGGCAGCATCGCGAGGCACATCCCTATATTTTCCACCGTCTGCGCTATAAATATAGACATCACCCCGACGCATATCAGCGAACCCGACGTATTTCTCGCGCCGCGCGAAATCAGAAATATACGCGAAATAATCAGCGTAAGCAGAACAATCACCAGCATCGCCCCTATAAACCCGAATTCTTCGCTCGCCGCCGAGTATATAAAATCCGTCCATTGATACGGGATTCCCCCCTGCGCGGAGCTTCTCTGGGTGAAATACCCCTGCTGATAACCCAGGCCGGAAAGTCCTCCCGACCCAATCGCCCTCTGCGACGTCAAAGCCTGATAACCCACGTTGAGCGGGTCAAGATGAGGATTGAAACCGAAGATTATTCTGTCCGTTCTGTACGGCGGCATTAAATTCCACCAGACGGGCGACGACGCGGCCAGCATAAACGCTCCGCCTAAAAAATACCATACGCTCATTCCCGCCGCAAAACACATAGCCGCGAACACAAACGCATAAACTAGATTACTACCCAAATCGCCCGCCGTTAAAATCAGGGCGAACGGAACCGCGAAGTGCGCGAGCAGCGCGATAATATTTTTCGGGCTGTTTATTTCGTCTTTTACTGTGTCCAGATGTTTCGCAAGGGTTAAAATAAACGCTATTTTTATAATTTCAGACGGCTGTATACCGACCGTGACCCCTCCCCCGACGGGTACTCTTATCCAGCTCTTGTTGCCTACCCCGGCTTCGTCGCCGACTCCGAGAATAAGAGTCGCGGCCAGCGCCGCGACGCTTAAAATATACAAATACTTCGCATATCTGATTATATGATTATAGTCTGATTTCGACAGAATAAACATAGAACCGATACCGAGAATTATAGCCGTACCGTGCATAACGAGCATATTTATTTGATTCCCCTGCGAGTTCGTCGCGCTTTTTATCAAAATGAAACCGTAAGCCATAGCGATAAGAACAGTTATGACCAAAAACCAGTCTATTAAAGCCAGATGTTTTTTTACGTCTCCCGTCCATGCGTTCATATCTTTATATATCTCCTGCAAGTATATTTAAAAAATTTACAAGTCAAAAAATCCTGCGGGACCTATATCGGCAGGTTCGTTTCCCGTTCGTTTTATTTCTTCTTCGCATATATATTTTTTTATATCGAAACACAGCGCGCATTTTGAAACATAGCCGTTAATATCCGGAACAAAGCCGAGAGTCCGAGCCCTGTCGAATAACTCTTCGAGACCGTTATTTACAACCGACATAAAATTTATATATTTTTGATTGTCGAGACCGTTTATGCATAAATCGAAAATGCCCGCCCTGAAACCGTTGCACGACGGAGGGATTAGATTTTCGTCCGGGTCGACGTGAAAATGTCCGAGAGACGTTATTCTGCTTTTGCAGCTGTTATTATCCCCTCTTAAAAAATAATCGGGAGAATATCTGTTTCTATTTATTTTCTCAAGTATTTTTATTGCCCTGCCGTTATAGCCCAGACTATAACTTTCTGCGATTTTCTTTACAAAATCACCGCCGAATATATTTTCATACTCTTCGAGAGAATGGGTCGTATTTTCGTCGAAATATTCGATTATACTCTCGAATCTCGCCTGCCACAAAAACGTTCCCATATTATTTTTACGGCAGCAATCGATTAAATTTTTTATTTTGACATACGGTATAAATTCGTTATGAAACGGGTCGATAGAGATTAAAAGGCAGTCAACCCCGACCGACAGTAATTTTTTGAGTTTATCGGAGACCGTTTTATTATCGGTATACCATGAAGCGTTTGTTTCGATATAATCTATCGCGACTTTATTTTCAAGCGCCGACTTGCAAACGTCAAGCAGTTTATCAAAATTCATAAACGGTTCGCCTCCGCCGATATGAACCGAACGGCAGCCCGTTTTTTTGAGCAGCGGGAAAATTTTGTCGGCGGTCTGCCTCGACATATAGGCGCCGCTTCTTCGAGGCGACGACGAATAGCAGCAGTGCAGACAGGCGGCGGAGCATTTATATGTAACGATAATTCCCGCCCCCGAAGAAAGCGAGTTGACTTTATATAATTTATCAGACATCAGATTCACCAAAAAAAATTTTTATTTAAAAAACAGTTGACAAAATATTAAATAAGTGTTATAATAACAGACAAGGGATAACCATTAATCATAAAATGGCCGGCTCGGAATAAAATTATATTGTCTTATGGGATTAGCTATCCGTGCTGGGGATGGCTAACATACGTCGATGAATGATGCGATGCATAATAATATAAATACTACTATGAATATTATCGCTTTCAAAGGTCTGTTCATGGGCTGTCACCTCCTTTCGGGGGTTCGAGCCAGCCATCTATGCCAATTTTACTTGGTGATTATCCCGTGTCTAAATAATATTATACGACAGTTATCGCAGAATGTCAATACGCGCATAAAAAATATCGGGAGTAAAACCCCGATATTTTTTTGTTTTACACTAAAAAATCAGAAAAAAATTTATTTTTTGTGAATTTATGTTGAAAACATTTGTTTTGTGTGATATAATTAACCAAAAACAAAATTTATTTAAAATAAAAGGAGAAAAAATTTATGAAAACTTTCAAAGGCTTTATCGCGGGGGTAATCGCGACGCTTTTAGTAACGTCTCTTATCGTGTCGGTTTTTGCCGAACCGATTACCAGAACTATTACGGCGACTTTCGGCGCGACGAAATATTTTCTGGACGGAGAACCGTTTGAAGAAGAATCGCTTGTCTATAACGGCGTCGCGTATCTGCCCGCCGCTTATCTCGCGGAAAAACTCGGCTTATCCGCGTCGTGGGATTCCGCGACGAACACGACGTCGCTGACTTCGCCGCCCGCGCAGACGTGCGAAAGACCTCACATACCGGAGATTACAGTTTTATCCGCTCCGTCGGAAGTTAAAAGGAACGACAGCGCGACGATAGCGATACGGGGAATCCCGAATACTGAATATATTTTGAGGGTTTACTATGAGAACGAAAGCGTCGCCGAAGGTCTCGGAGCGGCCGTGTCGGACGACGAAGGCTATGTTTCATGGACATGGCACGTCGGCGGACGGACAAATCCGAGAACAGACTGCGCGGCTGTGATTTCCTACAAAAACGAAGAACTCCACACGCATTATTTTGCCGTCGTCGAGGCGGAGTGACGTTTTGTACGCTTCAGATAAAATATCAGGCTTGGAAGGGAAAGCGCCGCGATAAAAATCATACCGAAATTCAAAGCGTCCCCGGTTTTCGGATTCTCTGATTTTACTCTTATTCTTCCCTCCGCTTCAGAGCTTAAAGGCGGATTTGCCGCCAGATACGCCGAAAAAGCGTCTGCGTCGCCGCCGTAATAAACGAGATTCCCTCCGTTTTCAAACATAACGTAACCGTCGCCGCCGACCGCGAGAAATTCGGGAATCGCGACCGTATAGATTTTATTAATATCCAGAGGCGACCCGTCCGGCATACTTACCCCCGTTATCCTGTTTCCGGGCTCTCTGTCCGGGTCAAACCCGGCAAACAAGCCCGAAACCTGCGGATAAATTCCGTCGGGTTCAGGATAAAGGCTTATTCCGTGTTCCAGCGCTTCCAGTATAACCGCGCCGCTGATTTCAATCGTTACGAGCAAATTAGAATACGGCAGTACGGTCAGTACATGCCCAGTCGTTATATCCCCCGCGGGTATGCTTGACCTGATACTGCCGCCGCTGATAAACGCGATTTCCGCGCCGCTCGCGAAACGCATAGAATCGGCGATTATATTCGCGAGATTAGTGTCCCGGGTTCTCACTTCAGACCGTTCGCCCTCCAGAAAAACCGGGGTATAACCCACTATTTGACTTGTTACGTCTTCAACCGATTTGTCAAGCTCCGCAATTTTAGAAATAATTTTTTCGTCTGCGGCCAATTCTTCGCCGTCTGTTTTAATTAGACGCGCGGTTTTCGAGACGGCGGCGCCGCCTTCAAAAATTATTTCAACGAGTCCTATATACTGGGCGTATTCTCCCGCCTGAACAATAAGAGTATCGTTTACCGTTCTTCCGTTTTCAAGCGAAGTATGACTGTGCCCGTCGATAACAATATCGACGCCGTCAATCGCCAGAGCTTCGCTTGTGTTTTCCGGCAGGGAAAGTTTATTTTCTCCGAGATGAGCCAGCGCTATAATCAAATCGCAGCCCTCGGCTTTCAGGATTTTAACCATAGCGGCGGCGGTCTCGGCGGGGTCTTCGAAAACCAGCCCGGTCATAAGACGCGGGTCGCTCGCCCCGACAGTTTCGGGCGTGGCAATCCCGAACACGCCGATTTTATAATCAGGCAGAGTAAAAATTTCATAAGGCTGAAAAATTGTTTCGCCGTCTTTTTTTATATTGGCGGCAAGCAGCGGGAAGTTCATCAGTTCAGACAGTTCGAGCAGACGTTCTATTCCGAACGTAAACTCATGATTCCCCGTAACCATTGCGTTATAACCGACCGCGTTCATCAGTTCGGCCATCGCCCCGCCCCGCGTTAAGTTCGCCGTAATCTGCCCGTGAAGGGAGTCGCCCGCGTCAAAAATCAAGACGTTTCCCGTTATCTCTTCCGCAAGCCGGGATATATACGGGTCGGCGTTCATTCTGCCGTGACGGTCGTTGACATGAATAATAGTGAGCGCAGCGCTTTCGCCGTTTTCGCCGGACACGCTTATAGACGGCATAGAAAACGTCAGTAAAACAATAAATAAAACCGCGGTTATTTCAGTAAAACATTTTTTCATAAATAGATATCCCCTTAAATTTTTAATTTTAATTTCGGAAGCCAACAAAAATTTTGCTTGACAAACGCGAATATATGTGATATAATAGACGTATAACTAAAGAGAGAGTGGGTAAACACTCTCTGCGATAGTTCGCGCGCCGCTTAAAAGGCGGCAGGTTTCGCGTCATTTAAATTAATTTAAACGCCGCTATTCCTTTAGTTTGGTGGGCGGCGTTTACTTTTTATCATCATTACTATATATTTCGCCGGTTCTATAAAATCCGGCAGAAAATATACTGTTAAAAATAATATTTCGTAAACAGTCATGAACTTCACTCCTTTCCGGGTGGATTTTTGCGAAGAAAACGCAAATTTTCTTCAACCCTCCTTTCGAGACGCGAAACCCATGCCGCCCTTAACGCTCAACGCAACGTCTTCTATTATACAATAAGTTTCAATAAAAGTCAACAAAAATTTTTTGCTTGACAAACGCGAATATATGTGATATAATAAGCGTATAACTAAAGAGAGAGTGGGTTAACACTCTCTGCAATAGTTCGCGCGCCGCTTAAAAGGCGGCAGGCTTCGCGTCATTTAATTTTTATTTTAAACGCCGTTATTCCTTGTCACGGGGGCGGCGTTTGTTTTTTATCATTTGTACGATGAATTTTGCCGGTTCTATAAAATCCGGCGAAAAATATATCATCAGAAATAACAAATCCCAAACAGTCATGAACTTCACTCCTTTCCGGGTGGATTTTTGCGAAGAAAAAATTTTCTTCAACCCT
>WRMA01000023.1 GCA_009777355.1 Oscillospiraceae bacterium
TCAAACTCCGCGAATATGCCGATAATCCGCAGGAACATTCGCCCGCTTTCGGATTGCGTGTCCACACTTTCCGTCAAGCTATTGAACGCGCAATTTTGGTTGTTAAAAAGTTCGGTGAGGTAGACTAAATCGCCGACGCTTCGCGTTAATCTGTCAATTTTGAACACTAACACGTTTTGGACCGCTCCGCTCTCAACGTCCGCAAGCATTTCTTGAATCGCGGGGCGTTCGGTTAGATTTTTCCCGCTTATGCCCTCGTCCATGTAGATTTTGTAAATCGACCAATCTTTGACCCGCGCATATTCCTTTAGTTTCTGCTCCTGCGCCCGAATTGAGAAGCCCTCTTGCGCTTGCTCTTCCGTTGATACCCTGCAATAAATCGCTGTTTCCATTACTTTTCGCTCCCATCATTTGTATTTGATAGGCGCATTTTTTCCTGTTCTTCCCTTTTCTTTTGTGGAATGGACGTCCGCAAAAAGAATTTCATCATGCGTATTTGTACGTCTTTTGGCAAGATGATTTTCCCCTGCTCTGCTTTTTGACCTGTGTTTTCCATGTTTTCTATGCTCATTATTATATCCACCCCCATTGACATATATATGTGCTTGTGGTATAATATAGCCATAGAAAAACCGAAAGAAAAAAGGTTTTCTCTCGGTTTGGTTTTTTTCGACCTTTACTGGTCGCCGCGCCCTACAACCCCATCTCCGTCTCTATAATCTCCAGGACCCTGTCGGGCGCGAATGTTTTCGCGCTCTTTTTGTTCGCGTCGCCCTCCTCAAATCTGCATATATTGTTCATGCCGCAGAAAAGGCAGCTGTCGCTTTTGCCTTTAAACGGCATGATATCCGCTTTTCCCCGGGATAATTCGAGCGCGATTTCCCTCAATGAATTTTCTATATAACGCTCGAGTCTGCCGATTTGTTCAAGAGACGCGAGAACTCCCGAAGCCGTGCTTTTTTTGTTTAATATACTGCTCCCGGGTTTTAATTTTACGGGGATATATCTCCCTTCGAGATTATGCTCCATCGCTCTTAAAATCACTTCGTCGCGCAGAAATAATCCCCCTCTCGTAAACGCTTTGCTCTTCTCTTCATGTATATCCTCTCCGGTCATACCCGGTTTTTTTTCATATCCCGGCGAAACCGACGGCATATATAAAACCCCGGACGGGATATTCCCGGAATTATCGTCATATTTTTCCGTAGGGCGCGGCGCCCCCGATGCGCCGCCTGATTCCGGCGGACTCCAGTTATGCCAGACTGAAAATAAATATATAAACATCTGTAAATTAATCCCGGATAAAACGTCTGCGAGATTAAATCTTTTCGAACCCGTTTTATAATCGACGATTCTTATATATATATTCCCTCCGGATTTATATATATCGACCCTGTCGACGATTCCCGTAACTTTCAGGACGCCTTTACCGGGGATATCTATTTCAACCGGTTTGACAAAATTACTGTTATTATCCGTATTATTACTATTATTGTCATTGACTTTAAGTTCAAAAGCGGCGGGTATAAAATCGCAGGTTTTAAACTCGTCCCTTAAATTTTTTATAATCTCAAAAATAATTTTGTTTAATCTTTTTAACAAATATATAAATCTTTCTGTCTTAAATTCATAATCTTTTATAACCGAGCTTAAATAATTATCTATGATTTTCCCGGCTTCCGTTTTAATAAAATCATCGCTTATAGTTTTAAAATCTATATTTTCATCGCGTATTTTTAACATAAAAATCTCGAGAATTTTATGGATAAACCTGCCTATATCATGCATCTGCATTTTCGGACTGCTCGTCGATTTCAACCCCAGTATATATTTGCAGAAATAAGAAAACGGGCAGTTGACGTAAGAATCGAGTTTTGTCGAGGATAAATTTATATTGTAAAATAATTTGTCGGCTAAATCCTGATTTATATTAATCTCCCCGGATTTTAAACCGGCGTAAGCCAATGGGGTATTATACGGCGCGTCGGGGTCGCCGCGCCCTACGGTGAAATATTCCGTCAAAGCGTCGCGCAGAGCCTGATTTTGGGTTACGCCCATTTCTATATATCCGTTTTCGCGCCCTTCGAGATTAAAAAATAAATCCCCGAAATCTTCGTCCTGTTTATATGTTGTCAGATTCGGATATATATTCCTGATTTTTTCGAGAGCCATAGACGGCGGCATTGCTTCGCCGTTTATATCGGCTTTTCTATAGGTTAAAATAATACATTCAGAAGCGGAACTTACCGCGTTGTAAAAATAATATAATTGATTATATGATTTCTGCATCGCGTCAAGCGAAAAATCTATTTTATAATTTTTTAATATAAGCTTTTCGTTATCGGACAGTAAATCGTCGTCGCTTGGAGATTCGGGGAAGACGTCGGCGTTCAATCCGAGAATAAACGAGCATTTTTTGTTGCCCCCGCGCATTAAATCGGCGTTATACGCCGTGACTTCGTCGACTGAAGTCGGGATTTTTCCTATGTCTATATCGTTTAATATAAATTTAAACAACTCCGCGTATCTTCTTAAATCTGTGATTTCATCGCCGCAGACAATCACTATTTTCTGAAGCATGTCTATCAAAATATTCCAGATTTGCGTCGTCTCCGCAGCTTCCGTAAGTTCCCCGTTCGCTTTATATTCCCCGCATAATTCAAAAAGTTTATCGTAAGTCTTAATCCCGTCGAGAAAATCGATAAGCGCAACCGTTATATTTTTAACGGTGTTCTCTCCGGATTCCTCGAATTTTTTTATGTTTTTCAGAAAATTATAGACCGGGGTTATAAATTTCTTACGGGCCGAATTAATATTTTTAAGCGTCTGTTTTATTTTTTCGTCGTTCTCGTCATATTCTACATAGCCGTCGGGATGCATATTCCAGTCTTTGCTGATATATCTTTTTAAACCGTGGATTTGCCATGAAGTTATATAAATCTCTATATCGTCAATTTCAGAATCGGTAAGGCCGCACAGACCGTTTTTTATATAAGCGTGAATATTCTGTAATCTGAAATCATAGTTAATTATATCAAAAAGCGATAAAATCATAGACATCAGGGGCTTTGAACTCAGCCGCGTCCTGACCGACATAAACAGCGGGATATTATATTTCTCGAAAACGGCGTCGAGAATCCCCCGGTAAGAAGAGATATCGGCCGCGATTATCTGAATGTCCGAATATTTGTAATTTTTCTCCCGGGTTAGATAAACTATTTTTTTCGCGGCCGTTTCAGCCTCGTCGAAGATTTTCTCGCACTCGTAAATCTCGAGCGTATCTTTAAATTCCGGGGTTAAAAAAGCGTAATTTCTATTATTCGTCCATAAATTTTTTTCTAAATACGCGAGTATATTATTTCTGAATCTTTTTGATTCGCCCAAAATAAAATCAAACAACGGCAGGTTTTTATTTCCGCATAAATCTTTGATGAAATCAGCCGCGCCGATAGGCCGGTTAAAAATATTCTCTTCTTCTCTGTCCGAATCTATTCCCAAAGGCAGGCATTTGCAGGTTATATAAACGTTTTCGGCCTGGGTAAACATACGCGACAAAACGGCTTTCTGGCCGTTCGTAAAAGTATCGAAAGAATCGATAAAAATATTAGTTCCGGTAAAAAAACGCCGTTTCTCTAAATTTTTATTCGTAATATCGGCATAGTCTATATAATCAGTATCGAGAAGGGAACACAGATAAGTCATCTCGTCCGAAATATCCCTAAGTTCGCCGCTTCCCTCTTCGAAATTTTTGATATACGCCGCGTATATTAAACTGATTTCGCTTATTTTTTTCGAGATATCGGGACTTTCGCTTACTTCGGATATTTCATGGGCGGCGTTATCGAGCATAACGGGAGAAATTAAGCCGAGTTTTAATTCGTCGGAAGTCTTGACTAACTTCTCGACGAAATCTATATTGGACGAAACTTTCGAGTAAAATTCCAGAACCGGGTCGAGAAGTCTGAGCGTTTTGTTCATGACGAGTTTTTTGACCGTCGAATCGGCGTAGTCATAAGTCATACCCCCGACTTTTCTCGACACTCTGTTGGACATTCTGTCGAACCCGAGAACCTCGACTCTCAAATTCGCGGCGTTGCCGAACCTGTCGAGAACCTTACGTTCTGTGACAAGAGTCCGCTGTTCGGGAACGACCAAAAAAATATCAAATCGTCTGTCGGGAAATTCCCCGATTTTCTCTTTGATTTTCTCATATAAATATTCGCTTTTACCGTAACCGCTTTTGCCGAAAATCCTGTAAATCATAAATTCTGTGAATGTAGGGCGCGGCGACCCCGACGCGCCGCCGTTAAAAACCAACGTAAATTCGCATCGCGCCGCAAAATACCGCCAACGTCGGATTGAAATTCACGGCGCGTCGGGGTCGCCGCGCCCTACGGCAAGGGAGAGAAAATTCTGAAAATTTTTAAAATAATCAAAATAAAAAAATATTTTTACATATGGCTGGCGGCGTCGCTGTTTTGCATGGGCGCGATATTTTTACTTTCGGAGCAGCGCGGCGCGCAGTCGAGCGGCGCGAGCAATTCGCTGAGCGGTATTATTATCGATTTGTTCGTGGATTTTGACTTTGACGATACTAACGATATTGAAGGGAATAATTATAATATATATAGATTTAAAGATTCTCTGAACGTACTGGTTCGCAAATTCGCGCATTTTACAATATTTTTTACCCTGGGGTTCTGCGTTGCGAACGCAATCAGCCGCGTAACGGACAATAAGAAATATATTTTTTTGATTTCTTTGTGCTGGAGTTCGTTTTACGGAGCTACTGACGAATGGCATCAGTATTTCGTTCCGGGGCGGCAGTGCAGATGGCAGGACTGGGCCGTGGATACGGCGGGAGCGTTTACCGGAGTCTGCGCGGCGTTATTTATATTTTGGGCCGTTAAAAAATTTAAAAAAATAAAAAAAATTCAGGGGGGTTTTCGACGTTGAAAATTTATGAGAAGTCAAACGGGAATAAAAATTATAATATTTTATTAAAGAGATTTTTGCTTTTGGCGCTCGCGGTTTCTATAGGTCTGCTGTCCGGTCTGCCGGGATTAGGCGAAATAATCCCCGCTATTTCGCTTACTCTGGAAGTCGAGGCGGCGGAATTGTCCGATTCGAGAGCTTCCATAGTGGGAGGCGGGAACGAACTGAGGGGGGTATGGCTTCCGTCGATTCCGGTTTCGAGCGGAGGTTTCCCGTCGAAATCCGGACTTTCGGCGGAACGGCAGAAAGAGGAAATCGACGAAATTATCAAAACCTGCAAAGAGGCGAATCTGAACGCCATTTTTTTCCAGGTAAGGCCCGCGGGCGACGCCCTCTACGACTCGGGGCTGTTCCCCACGTCGAAATATCTCGTCGGGACTCAGGGAAATTCTTTTGCCGGGGGTTTCGACCCGTTAAGATACATAACGGAACAGGCGCACGCCAATAATATAGAGCTGCACGCATGGATTAATCCGTTCAGGATAACGAACGGTTCGGCGGGGAATCCCGAGCATGACGTAAACGCTCTCGCGGCGAGCAACCCCGCGAGGAAAAATCCGTCGTGGACGGTTAAGTACGCCGACGGGAAGTTATATTATAACCCCGGACTTCCCGAAGTTCGAAAACTGGTCGCCGACGGCGCGGTCGAAATCATAAGAAAATATAATATAGACGGGATTCATTTCGACGATTATTTCTATCCGTATCCGGTAAGCGGCGCGAAGTTCGACGACGACGCGGCGTACGCGAGATACGGGGCGGGTTTAAGCCTCGACGATTTCAGGAGAGAGAATATAAATAAATTAATCAAGGAAGTTTACGACGCGGTGAAAAAAGAAAATCCGAGCGTCAGGTTCGGCGTGAGTCCGTTCGGTATATGGGCGAATAAATCGGCGAGAGCTCCGACGGGTTCTGATACGAGGGGATTCGAGGCTTACTATTCTATTTATGCCGACGCGAAATCATGGATAGACGGGGGGTATATAGATTATATATGCCCGCAGATATACTGGGCGTTCGACACGGGCGTCGCGAGATATGACATATTAGTAAGATGGTGGAGCGCGCTGGTCGACGGAACGGGCGTGGATTTATATATCGGGCACGCGGCGTACAAGCTGCAGACGGATTTCAAGAGCGAGCTTGAAATTCCCCGTCAGGTCGAGTACGGGCGCGCGTATATGGGGGTCGCGGGGAGCGTATTTTTCGGCTACGGCGATATAAAGGCGAACTCCTATAAAATAAAGGACAATCTCGCGAAGCTGTTCTCGTCTGTCCGGGTTATACCAAAACCCGCGAACACCGGCAGAAATATCGAGGTGGGCAGACCGAGAACCGGCGCGACCGTTACGGACGGTTCGGTAAATATAATGGGTTCGTCGAACCCGGCTTATCCGGTCTATTACGACGGGCAGAAAATCGCGAGGACAAAAAGCGGGTTTTTCACGGTTTACGCGCCGCTTTCAGACGGAAGGAACAATATTAATTTCAGGTCTAATAATTTAACTCATACGCACGTGGTTCACAAAGGGCCGCGTTCCCTCGCGGCGCCTACCCCTTATGTTTATCCGCAGATGAACTCGTACAGGATAGAGATTATAACCCCGGTAAACGATATAATCACGAATCCCGGCGACAGAGTCTCCGTGAGGGTACAGGCCCCGTCAAACAGTACGGTAACGGCGAAACTGGGCAGCTTGACTATAAATTTAGAAGCCCTGACGATTCCGCCGGACGAGGGAACTTATATGACCGAGGTTTATTCGGGTACGTTTACCCTGCCTTCGACTCAGCCGCAGGGAGAGATGATAGATTTGGGCAATATAGTCTATTCGGCGTCGAGAGGAAGAGAAAGCGCGTCCGCCGAGGGAATAAATATAAGGCTGATTAACGATTCGGCATACAGACCGGTCGAAGTGATAAAAGATTACACGCCGTTTAAAATCGCAATCGACTCCGATTCTTATAACGATTATATGTTCGCTTCTATTGGTATGAGAGACAACGTCGTTTCGTTCAGAGACGGATTTTATCAGCTTGGATGCGGAGGGTTTATCCCCGCGACTCACGCCGTTCTAATGCCTGAAAAAACCCTGCTCATAAACAGAATATTGTCGGCCGCGACTGAAAATACGGGGAATATTACGGAAATAAGATTCGCGGTAAGCGAGAATGTTCCGGTCGACGCGGTATGCAGAGACGGAGTTTTCCGGGTGACCCTGTTTAACACGCCGGACGGAGGACGGGGCATGAAACTCGGGGATAACCCGGTGTTCAGGGCGGCGCGGGTTACTTCGGACAGGGCGAAGCAGACCGTTACGTATAGTTTCGATTTAATCCACGCAGACAACTGGTACGGCTTCGAACTGGTTTACGAGGGGGGCTTTATAGTGATAAAAGTGAAGAATCCGATTAGGAAGACAGAGGGCGCGCGTCCGCTCGAGGGTATGACGATTGTCGTAGACGCGGGTCACGGAGGGGGAGACCCCGGAGCTCTCGGGTATCTGATTCACAAGAACGAAAAAGATTTGAATCTCGAAATAGCGCTGGCTTTGAGAACGAGACTGCGTAATTTGGGAGCGGAGGTCGTAATGACGAGAGCGGGGGATATTACCCTTGCGACCCCGTCGGCAAGAATGGAAATATTAAATCAGATTAATCCCGATTTTATGATTTCGGTTCACCACAATTCGGTAGGCGACGCGCAGGACAACACTTACGTAAGGGGGTTCGAATCGCTTTACACGAACGATTCGGGGAGACTGCTCGCGAAGTCCGTTTCGAGAGTGGTATCGTCTGAGCTGAACAGGCTCGAACGCTCGCGCAGCGCGAGATATCAGGCCGTAGGGGTGCTGCGAAACCACAAATTCCCGTCGACGGTTCTGGAGATGTCGTTTATGACGAATCCCGACGAATACGAATTTGCGAATACCGCCGAGGGAGCAAGCCGTTCGGCGGACGCAATAGTAAGCGGCGTACAAGCATGGATAGACGACCAGCAGAGATGGGTTAAATAATTTATTAAATTTTAATTTAAAAGAAAGGGTTGTGTGAAAAAAATGGCTGTCAAGATTTTACTTCTCGCGGTGTTCTTCGCGATTACGGTTTCAGTCGGGATATATTTCAGGAAACGCGCGGCAAGCGTGAACGATTTCGTTTTGGGGGGGCGCAGCGTCGGCCCGTGGATTACGGCGTTCTCGTTCGGTACGACTTATTTTTCAGCGGTTATTTTCGTCGGGTTCGCGGGGCAGTTCGGCTGGAGGTTCGGAACGGCCGCGACGTGGATAGGTCTGGGTAACGCCCTTATCGGCTCGCTTCTCGCGTGGGTAATTCTGGGGAGACGTACGAGAATTATGACCAATCATTTAAAGAGCGCGACGATGCCCGCGTTTTTCGGCGCGCGGTTTAAGTCCGAAGCCTTGAAAATCGGCGCGGCGGCGATAGTATTTATTTTTCTTATACCCTATACCGCGTCGCTTTACAACGGACTTTCGCGGCTCTTCTCGATGGCGTTCGGGCTTGATTTTATATACTGTATTATCTGCGTGTCCGTTCTGACGGCGATATACGTCGTCGCGGGGGGATATCTCGCTCAGGCCGTAAACGATTTTATCCAGGGAATAATAATGCTTATCGGCATAGTTTTGATTGTCGCCGCGGTTCTCAACGCGAACGGGGGATTTATAAACGCCCTGACGGGTCTCGCGAATATCGAGGCTACTAACGTGAACGGCGATATTGTCCCGGGGGCGCTGACTTCGTTTTTCGGTCCCGACCCCGTGAGTTTGCTGGGGGTCGTTATCCTGACGTCTATCGGCACATGGGGGCTGCCCCAAATGGTCGCGAGATTCTATTCTATTAAATCCGAAAAAATGATAAGCAAAGGCACTATCATTTCGACCGTTTTCGGTATTATTATCGCGGGGGGCTGTTATTTTCTGGGCAGCTTCGGCAGACTTTATTCAGACGTCGTCGAGAGAAACGAAGCGACGGGAGCCGTCGTATTCGATTCGATTGTGCCGAAAATGCTTGAGAATTTCCCGGATTTACTTATCGGGCTCGTTTTGCTTCTTGTTCTGGCGGCGTCGATGTCAACGCTTTCCTCTCTTGTAATCGCGTCGTCGTCTACTCTCACCCTTGATTTTTTAAAAGCCGGGATTATAAAAGACATGAGCGAGAAAACGCAGCTTATAGTGATTAGAATCTTAATCGTCGCGTTTATTTTAATCTCGGGAGCGATCGCGGTTTTCCAGTATATGAGCAAAGGCAGCGTAATCTGGATAGCGCAGCTCATGGGGATTTCGTGGGGAGCTTTGGCGGGGTCTTTTCTCGCGCCGTTTTTATACGGACTGTTCTGGAAAGGCGTTTCTAAAACCGCGGTCTGGGTGAATTTCGCTTTCAGTATTACGGTCATGACTTCAAACGTCGCGTTAAATTTATTTTTCAACGATATATTTGTCAAATATTTCCCGAAAATACTGCAGTCCTCGATAAATGCCGGAGCGTTCGTCATGCTCGCGGGGCTTATAATAGTTCCGGTCGTAAGTCTCGTCACAAAAAAACCCGGCAAAGAATTTGTCGAGTCTTGTTTTGAGTGTTACGAAGAGACGGTCACAGTAAAAGTCAGGGATACGCTGGGGGATAAATAATAGATAAAAATAACGATTTGATAAATTTTAAAAATAATATTGACAATTCAGAATAAACATGATATAATAGAGATACAATAAAACAGAGAGGGGCTACAACACCCTCTCTCGTACACAGAACAGTACGGCTGAACTCGATTAACTCAAAGAGTCAAACGAAGAAATAAACCCCACCTTTTGTACGGGCGGGGGTTTATTTTTTCTTATTATTCATCAAGGTTACAATAATAGAAATTAAAGCAACTATAATCGAAACAACATCTATAAATAAATCTACCATCGGCATACGCTCCTTTCAGAGTTCAGCCTATGTCCACCGCCCCGTGTACGAATCTAATTATATCAGAAATTATACATAACGTCAATATATTTTTTTATTTTTTATATTTATTTCGTTTAGTATAATGCGTATGCAGTAAATGATGCGCTTTCTCTCCCCCGGGTTCGCCGAGATAATTGTCGTAGAGTTCTTTTATTACCGGATTCTCGTGACTTTTCCTGACTTTCAGTTTCGCGTCCGCGTCATACAACGCCTTTGAACGCGCGGTTTTCAAGTCCGTGAAGTTCCTGACGCTCATCGGCTGGACAGGCTGTCCGCCGCCGTTTATACAGCCTCCCGGGCATCCCATAATCTCGACGAACTGAACGTCGAGCTCTCCGGATTTCACGGCTTCGAGAATTTTTTTTGCGTTCGCGGTTCCGCTTGCGACGGCGACTTTGACTTCTAAATCCCCGAGCTTATACGCCGCTTTCTTCACGCCTTCTATGCCTCTGACTTCCTCAAAATCGAGCTTTTCGAGGGGTTCGCCCATAATAGTTTCAGCCGCTGTTCTCAGGGCGGCTTCCATAACTCCGCCCGTCGCGCCGAATATCATGCCCGCGCCCGAACCCGTCTCGATTGGCGAATCAAATTTTTCATCAGGCAGATTGTTGAAATTTATACCCGCTTTCGTTATCATTCTGCCGAGTTCCCTCGTCGTAACCGCGGCGTCGACGTCTCTTACCCCGTTCGCGGACTGTCCGTCTCTCGCGATTTCAAATTTTTTCGCCGTGCACGGAATAACGGAAACTACAAATACGTCTTTCGGGTCGAGATTTTTTTTCTTCGCGTAATAAGATTTGTAAACCGCGCCGAACATCTGCTGCGGGGATTTACACGTCGAGAGATTTTCCGTAAACTCCGGGTAATAATACTCGCAGTATTGAATCCAGCCCGGAGAACACGAAGTTATAAGCGGCAGTCTGCCGTTATTTTTAATTCTGTCTATTAACTCGTTCGCTTCTTCCATTATAGTCAGGTCTGCCGTCATGTTCATGTCGTAAACCCCGTCGAACCCGAGGCGTTTTAACGCGGCTACCATTTTTCCCTCGACGAAACTGCCCGGTTCCATGCCGAAACATTCGCCCAGAGTCGCCCTTATCGACGGCGCGGCGCACACGACGACATGTTTAGACGGGTCTTCTATCGCTTCCCATATCTGCCGAGTGTCGTCTTTTTCCGATAACGCCCCCGTCGGGCACGCGACTATGCACTGACCGCAGCCTACGCACGCGACGTCTGACAAATCCATTTCGAAGGCGCAGCCTATATGCGTCGAAAAACCCCTGTCGTTCGCGCCTATCACAGAAATATCCTGAAGCTTTTCGCAGGCGGCGACGCATCTTCTGCACAGTATGCATTTGTTATTATCCCTGACAAGATACTCCGTCGAACCTTCCGTCTTATATTCGTTTCTGTCTCCTTTAAAATAATTCTCGTCGTCCACAGAAAAGTCTTTGCACATTTTCTGCAGCTCGCAGTTCTGGTTTCTTATACAGCTCAAACAG
This sequence comes from Oscillospiraceae bacterium, assembly GCA_009777355.1. Lineage (GTDB taxonomy): Bacteria > Bacillota > Clostridia > Oscillospirales > WRJC01 > WRJC01. The sequence goes on from WRMA01000023.1 coordinate 11,472, forward strand.
TCTTTTTTGTGGTCCGACAAAATAAGCTCGAGATTTATTTTTCTCGCTTTTTGAACGGCTTTCGTATTAGTAAAAATCTCCATGCCCTCGTTAGCGGGAGCGACGCACGCGGCGACGAGACTCCTCGCGCCTTTAACCTCGACGAGGCAGATTCTGCAGGAGCCCGGCTCGTTTACGCCTTTCATATAGCAGAGCGTGGGAACTTCTACAGACGCTTCCCTGCAGGCTTCGAGTATAGTCGAATTTTTCGCGGCGCCGTAATCCCTGCCGTTTATTTTCACGTTTATTTTTTCCATTATAATTATAATTCCTCCTGATTAAATATTTTCTAAAAATTCGCGCGGCGAAACAGTTTTGGGGAGTTTTAAAAATTCAGCCTGTTGAATAATATTCCGTAGGGTCGGGCTTCCATGCCCGACCGCTAAGTAAAGAAAGCGTTAATTTTATCGGCGGTACGGCATGGAAGCCGTACCCTACATATTTTACTTTCGCAATCTCCTATTCAGTCTTTCATCTCTTATAGTTTTCAAATCGACGTCATACCCTGTGAGACAGCCTTTTAAAGATTCGAAAATCTCCGTTCTTTTAGATATATCCTCCTCTTCTTCCGGATGTTTTGCCTTACGTCCCGTTACCATTATATACACTTCTGCCTCTTCGGGAATTTCGACCGCCTCAAGCGTCATAAATCTCCCGTTTTTAAAATAACCCTGATAAGTCTGGACCATCTGTAATACCGCTCCTTTCGCTTTTTCTTTCTATACATAAACCCAAAACGTCAAATTTAAAATATTACCGCTTTATTATCGCGCCGAACTTGCATTTCTGAACGCACGCGTCGCATTTTATGCACTTGCTTTGGTCTATAGCGTGAGCTTCTTTTCTCTCGCCGCTTATCGCCTCTGTCGGGCATACTTTTTTGCACGCCGTACAGCCTATGCATTTATCTTCAAGTATTATATAGCTTAATAAACTCTTGCATACTCCCGCGGCGCATTTCTTGTCTTTGACATGCGATATATACTCGTCCCTGAAATATTTCATAGTAGACAGCACCGGGTTCGGCGCGGTCTGACCCAATCCGCAGAGCGACGCCGATTTTATATGCGCGCCCAGTTCCTCAAGCTTATCCAAATCTTCCTCTTCGCCGTTTCCCGAGGTGATTTTTTCGAGAAGCTCGTACATTCTTTTCGTGCCTATTCTGCACGGACCGCATTTTCCGCAGGATTCGTCTACCGTGAAATCGAGAAAATATTTGGCGATATCGACCATGCAGGTGTCCTCGTCCATAACGATTAGTCCGCCCGAACCCATCATAGAGCCTATAGCGGTTAAATTATCATAATCTATCGGCGTATCGAAAAGGCTCGCCGGAATACAGCCGCCGGACGGTCCTCCGGTCTGCGCCGCTTTGAACTTTTTGCCGTTCGGGATTCCCCCGCCGATTTCGCCGACGACTTTCCTCAAAGTCATACCCATGGGAATCTCGACAAGTCCGGTATTCGTAATTTTGCCGCCCAGAGCGAAAACTTTCGTGCCTTTCGATTTTTCAGTTCCCAAACCCGAGAACCAGTCCGCGCCGTTTAATATAATCTGACCTATATTCGCGTAGGTTTCGACGTTGTTTAAAATCGTGGGTTTGCCGAAAAGTCCCTTGACCGCCGGGAACGGAGGTCTCGGTCTGGGTTCTCCCCTGTTTCCCTCAATCGACGTAATCAGAGCGGTCTCTTCTCCGCACACGAACGCGCCCGCTCCGAGTCTTATTTCCAAATCGAAATTAAAGCCAGAGCCCATAATATCTTTCCCGAGAAGCCCCATTTTTTTCGCCTGGTCTATCGCGATTCCGAGACGCTTTACGGCGACCGGATATTCGGCCCTGATATAAATATATCCCTCGTCCGAACCGACGGCGTAACCCGCTATCGCCATAGCCTCGACGACGGAATGGGGGTCTCCTTCGAGAATAGACCGGTCCATGAACGCTCCGGGGTCTCCCTCGTCGGCGTTGCAGCAGACGTATTTTTTATCAGAGTCCTGTTTAAACGCGAACTCCCATTTCAAACCCGTCGGGAATCCTCCGCCGCCTCTTCCCCTGAGTCCTGAGTCTTTGAGCAATTTTATAACGTCCTCCCTGCTCATGCCGTTCAATACTTTCGCAAGGGCGAAATAGCCGTCTCCCGCGATATAATCCTCTATATTTTCGGGGTCTATAACTCCGCAGTTTCTCAAAGATATTCTCTGCTGATGCTTATAGAACTGAGTATTCTCGATTGAAGATATATTATCCTCTCCGCCCGCCCCGATAGTGTAAGCCTCGGCTATTTTTCCTCCGGCTATGTGAGTTTTTATGACTTCTTTCGCCTTTTCGGCGTCCATTTTAACATAAGTAACCCTGTTATTTTCTTTGCCTTCCTCAAATACTTCGATTATCGGCTCGTATTCGCACAGTCCTATGCAGCCGACCTGCGAAACCTCGATATTTTCGAGTTTGCCCGCCGCTATCTCTTCTTTGAGGGCGTTCATAACGGGAGTAGCTCCCGCGGCCATGCCGCAGGTCGCCATGCCGACGACTATTTTAGTTTTCCATTTTACTTCGAGCCTTTTATTCGCTTCTTCTTTGAGAGCGTTCAAATCCGCCAAATTATTTATTTTCATTTTATATATTCTTCTCCTTGTATTTGTCTAAAATTTTATCCACTTCTCCTAATTTCAGTCTGCCGTAAACGCTGCCGTTGATTGTTATGACGGGGGCGAGACCGCAGGCGCCTATGCATCTCACGCCTTCGAGGGAATATCTTCCGTCGTCCGACGTTTCTCCGGATTTAACGCCCAGACTGCCCGAAATCTTATCGAGGATATCCCCCGCGCCCCTTACGTAGCACGCGGTGCCCATACAGACGTCGATTGCGACGTCGCCCTTCGGGTTAAGCAGAAACTGCGAATAAAACGTGATTACCCCGTAAATTTCCGCAAGACTCACATCCATTCCTTCGGCAACTATTTTCTGCACTTCGAGGGGAAGATAGCCGTAAATCGCCTGGGCTTTCTGCAGAACCGGCATAAGCGCTCCCTTTGTGTTTTTGTACTCGCCGATAACCTGAATAAGCTGAGCTTCCTGTTCGGGCGTACCTTTAAAAGTTACCGTGGTCATTTTCTTTTTCATTGACTGATTTACCTCCGATATTAAAATTAATATATTTTAATTATATTATATAATATTACGCGAACTAATTTGTTAAATTTTTGACAATTATATTTAAAATAAAAAACAAACGATTCTGACTATGTTATTAATTTATCAAATCTATAATTATTATACACCAAAAATAAAATTATTGCAACAGGAAAATTAAACTGATATGGTTTTTGAACGAGTAAACAAATTATGAACAAACGAAAAAAATCATCGCCAAAGCCCTCTTTTTTAAAGAGGGTGGCAGTCGCGTAAGCGGCTGACGGGTGTTTTTGAAATTTGACGTTGTTACGGGGAGACGAAAACACCCGCCGTCTGCGGACGGCACCCTCTTTGCGAAAGAGGGCAAAGAATAAATCCATTACTTGTCACAAAATTTAACTCATTCAAAAACCGTATAACCTACTCCAGATTTTCGTTTTTCATCGTCATCTCTATAAAATCCTGCCGGGTGATTAACACCCTCCGGGGTTTCGACCCCTCGAACGGTCCGATTACGTTCATTTTTTCCATTTTATCGACGATTCTGGCCGCTCTCGCATAACCGAGAGATAATTTTCTCTGCAGCAGCGACGTCGAAACGGTCCCCATGTCTATCGCTATTTCTATTGCCGGCTTTAACATAGGCTCCCTTTCCAGTTCTTCGTCGTCCGCGGAAGAATCGGACGTGTCTTTAATCTTCGCGCCTTTCGTGTTGCATCTCGCGGCTTCCTGTTCGATTTCGTTTAATATATCTTCGTCGTATTGTCCGTCCGACTGTTTTTTCCAAAATTCTACTATATTCAAAACGTCTTTTTCACTGACGAACGCTCCCTGTACTCTTATCGGCTTCGAACCCGTCGGCACGTAAAGCATATCTCCCCTGCCTATGAGTTTTTCAGCGCCGCCCATATTTATTATAGTTCTCGAGTCCTGAGGCGCGACGACCGTAAACGCTATTCTCGTAGGTATATTCGCTTTAATCAATCCCGTTATAACGTCGACAGAGGGTCTCTGCGTCGCGATAATCAGGTGTATTCCCGCGGCTCTCGCCTTTGCCGCGATTCTGTTGATTGACTGCTCGACGTCCGCGGGAGCGGTAAGCATCAAGTCCGCAAGCTCGTCTATTATTACGACGATTTGCGTTAGGGATTCGGCGAACGGGTCTCCCGCAATCGACTCGTTATACGCCCTAAAATCCCTCACGCCTTTTTCTTCGATTAGAACATATCTGTTTTCCATCTCGTTGACCGCCCAGCTTAACGCTCCCGCCGCTTTCTTCGGGTCGCTCACGACGGGAACAAGCAGATGGGGAATCCCGTTATATATATTAAGCTCGACTTTTTTCGGGTCGATTAATATTAACTTCACTTCGTCCGGCGACGCTTTATATAAAATACTCGTTATAATAGAATTCATGCATATAGATTTACCCATACCCGTCGCTCCGGCTATTAACAAATGCGGCATCTTCGCTATATCTGAATAAATCGCGTTACCTCCGACGTCCATGCCCAGGGCAATAGTAATCCTGCTCGCGGCGTTGGTGAATCGCGAATCTTCGAGAAGACTTCTCAAATGAACCGTTTCCGGGGATTTATTCGGCACTTCTATGCCGATTGCCGACTTACCCGGTATTGGCGCCTCTATTCTGATTTCAGCGGCGAGACTAAGCGAAATATCGTTCACGAGATTTACTATAGAGTTTACTTTCGTTCCCGAATCGGGAGATATTTCGTATCTTGTGACGGACGGCCCTCTCGATACGCCGTATATTTTGGTCTTTACCCCGAAACTCGCGAGGGTATCCGTGAGTTTTTTTGCCGTCGTGTTCAGTTCCTCGCTTATATCGACGTTGACGACGCTCTCGTCCTTTGTCAGATAAGTCACGGGAGGCAGCTTATATTCTTTTTTTACCGGTATATCGTCCTCTTCGAACATTTTCGACGTTTCAAAATTGATTGTTTCAGGCGTTTCTTTTTTATTTATGCTGTTCTCGTCGATATCCGGTTCGTCTCCCCTTAACTGCGGGAGAGACTCGACTATTTTTATATCCCCGAAGCTTTCGTCCGCTTCTATATTTATATCGGTATTTTTATCTGCCGCGTCCGTTTCGCCTTTTGTTTCGAACAAATCTTCGAAATCAGAGTTTTTATTTATAATCTCCGAAATATTTTTATTGTTTTTATTATCCGGGTCAAAAAGTTCCTCGCTCGGAATCATAAGCGGAGTTTCATAGTTTAATTTTAGTCCGGCGTTTTTTTCAGAGGACGACCGGACGGCTTCGGCTTCGTCCGAAAAATCGTTCGCGAACGGATTATCGCTTATATATATCTCTTTGGATTTTGATTTTTTGTTTTCGCCGGGCGAATCGAGAGGAATATCAGGCTGGAATTTTTTATTGTTTCTGTTATTATTATTTTTATGCGGGGTATTTATATGCGACGTTATTTTATAGCGGTGGGTTTTTGCCCTGAATCTGTTTTCGGGGTCGGGGGTTTTTACTATTATGTTACGCTTGAATCCCGACGTTTTCGAGCCGAAGTCTCTTATAAATCTGATAATCATCTTAACGATTTCGGCCGGAGTATAGCCGAGAATAAACGTAATTACGACGACGGTAAGTGAAATAGTAAATATCCACGCGCCTATGCTCCCGACTATTTTGAGCAGAGTCTGCGCGAGATATCCGCCCAGAACCCCTCCTCCGACGGACTTCTGACCGTTTGTAAATATCATGCCTATATTATATCCGGCTTCTTTCGCGCTCTCGCCCGAAGCCAGATGAAACATAGACGAGAATAAAATAATGCACAGCAGAGAAAATATAAGCCTGTATCTGAAAAATCCCGACTGCGCGTCCTTTTTCAGGAAAAACGCCGTGTTGCACAAGCCCGCGGGAATCAGAAGCGCCGCGGAGCCGAACAGTCCGTAGAACGTATTTTTGACGAACACGCCTACTCCCCCGACTCCGCCGACGTTCTCGTCCATGAAAAAGGACACGAGAATATATACCGCCGTTATAACCAGAACGAACGGCATAACGTTAAGGACGACGGGATTCGCTTCGTTCCTGATATTATTATCGCCGTTATTACTATTATTGCTGTTATTTTTATTATTCTGCGGCGGACGCCCCCTGGGTCTGCCCGCGTTTTTCCCGCCCTTTTGAGCCATGTTATGTTTTTCTCCGTTTTTTTTAATTAAATTTTGTATATCCTATCCGAAAATCAGCGTCAGCAGACCCGCCGTAAAGCAGTAAATCGCAAAAACGACGAATCTCTTTTTGCGCGCGATTATATTGATAACGTAAATCGCGGCTAATCCCGAAACAAGCGCGCAAATAAACCCCGCAAAGCACATCATGAACGTCACGAAATCGAAATTCGCCGCCGATTCGGACGAGGCGAACCCCGCAATCTTGAAAACGCTCGCGCCGAGTATCGCCGGGATTGACATGATAAACGAAAACTTGACCGCGAATTTCCTGTCGAATCCGCTGAGAAGTCCGCCGGTGATAGTCGAACCCGAACGGGAAATCCCGGGAACGACCGCGATAAGCTGGCACGCGCCGACGAACAGCGCGTTTTTGGGCGAAGCCGTCCGTTCGGTAAGCTTCCCCGTCGGGATTCTGTCCGAGCAGAACAAAATCACCGAGTTTATCATCAGAAACGCGCCTATAAGCTTCGTATTTTCAGACAGCGATTCCACTCCGCCCTCTATCAGCGCGCCTATAACCAGGGGAAGCGACGCTAAAAAAATCATGATTACGAAGCGTTCCCCGGGAGAGGTCTTATTATATTTAAACCTGCCCGTAAAAATTTTGACCGCGAGAACGACGAAACCCACGAACAGTTCGAGAATGTCTTTCCTGTAAATCATGAATACGGCGATGAGAGAGCCCAGATGTAAAATGAGCGTAAATAAAATCGCGTCCTCGAACTCAAGTCCGAAAATATTCGCGGAGATTGCGAGGTGCCCCGAGCTTGAAACCGGAAGAAACTCAGTCAGTCCCTGAATCAGTCCGTACGCCGCGGCTTTTAAAATATCAAGCATAATAAAATTCTCCTTAATTAATGAAACTTATCAAATTACTTATATCTGAAAACGCTTTTACGTCCAGTTCCTCTCCGCGTATATTTTCGCGCCCCGTCACTTTTTTTACTATGTCCGCCGCTTCTTCTTTTTTTAGATTTAATCCCGAAGAGATAGCGTTCGCGAGGGTTTTACGTCTCTGCGAGAACGCCGCCTCTATGACTTTATACGTCAGGGCTTCGTTTTGGGGGTTTGCAAGGGGAATTTCGCGCGGGGTTATTTTTATAACCGACGATAAAACTTTGGGTTGGGGATAAAAAGACGATTGATTAACGCCGAATATTTTTTCGGCCGTTCCGTAATAATTTATAATCGCGGCGGCGGCGTTATAGTTTTTCTCCCCCGCCTTCGAGCATAATTTATCCGCGGCTTCTTTTTGTACCATTACCGTTATGCCGTCGAATTTTACCGGACTCTTTACCAGTTTCAAAATAACCGGGGTCGTGATATAATACGGCAGGTTCGCGCATATATATATTTTTTTGATTTGACCTGAACGTTCAAGTAAATTATTCAAGTCCGTTTCTAATATATCGTTAAAAACGATATCGAGATTATGTAAATCCCCGAGGGTTTCTTTTAATACCGGCTCAAAAGCTTTATCTATTTCGACCGCAGTCACTTTTTTAAAAAGTTGGCAGAGTTCCCGGGTCAAAATCCCGAGACCCGGACCGATTTCCAAAACCGACGCTTCGCGGGCGAAGACCGGAGGGGCGCAGGCTTCGGCGGTTCTTTTCGCGACGCCTAAATCAACCAGAAAATTCTGCCCCAAAGATTTTTTCGGTATTTTATTATATTTTGCAAGAATTTTTTTAATTTGTAGCAAATTTGACATATTTTTCGGCTATTATATAATAAATTGGTTTTTATAAATTAATTATATAATATATCTGTTAACAAAATGTGTATAATAAAATTTTAAGAGGTGTTTTAATGGGGAGTTTAAAAATAAAATACAGTGAAGTTCTCGATGTTCTCGGGAAAAATAATCTTCTTGACGAACATAACATAGATAATATCGATAATTATATAGATTTTATATCCCACGATTCGAGAAATATTAAAGAAAATACTCTGTTTTTCTGCAAGGGAAATTATTTCAAAGAAGAATATCTGCCCGACGCGGTAGAGAAAGGCGCGGTCTGTTATCTTTCGGAGAAAAAATATAATTTTGACTGCAATTATATTATAACAAAAAATATACTGCGTTCTATCGCGTTAATCGCGCCGTTATATTATAATTACCCGTATAAAAATTTAGAACTGACCGGCATAACCGGAACGAAAGGCAAGACGACGACGGCTTGTTTTATCAGGAATATACTGGACGAGTTTACGAAATCAAAAACCGCGTTCAGCAATAATATCGAAAAATACACGGGTATGAGAAGCGAGGAATCTCATATAAACACCCCTGAACCCTGCGATTTGCAGTTATATTTTCACGAAGCGAAAGAAAGCGGCATAAAATACTTTACGATGGAAGTTTCTTCGCAGGCGTATAAAAGAGACAGGGTTTATAATATAACTTTTGACAACGGGATATTTTTGAATATATCGGAGGACCATATAGGGCCTCTCGAACACGAAGATTTTGAGGACTATTTAAATTGTAAACTTGAATTTGTAAAAAATTGCTCAAATATTGTTATTAACGGAGAGACGGATTGTTTTGAGAGAGTTCTCGAAGCGGCGAAAAATTCCCCGGCGTTAAAAAAGATTAATATTTACGGCGGCGAAAAAATAAAGGATATGTGCGATTATTATTATAGTGATATTAAGCGAGATAGAAATTTAACGCATTTTTTTGTCAGGAGCGATAAATATAATTACTCGCATAAATTTACTATAAAAATCCCGGGGCTGTTTAATATAGAGAATGCGGCCGCCGCAATAGTTTTATGCAAAACTATGGGAGTTGACGACGAGAGTATAAGAGCGGGGCTTTTCGCGACAAGCGTTCCGGGGCGAATGAACATAATAGACAACGGCGACGTTACTGTTATAGTAGACTACGCGCATAATTTTTTGAGCTTTACTAAACTATACGAGTCGCTTAAATTTGACTATGAGGGAAGAAAAATAATATCGGTCGGAGGAGCTCCGGGAGGGAAAGCGTTCAGGAGACGTAAAGATTTCGCCGAAATCGCCGGGAAAGGCTCTGATTATATATATCTCACGGCGGAAGACCCGCAGTATGAGGACGTCGTAAAAATATGCGAGGAGATTGCGGGATATATGCCCGAAAATACGCCGCGCGAGATAATCCCGGACAGGGGCGAGGCAGTCGAAAAAGCCGTAAAAGACGCAAAACCCGGAGACGTGATTGTTTTACTCGCTAAAGGAGACGAGAACTATCAGAAAGTAAACGGCAGATGGGAATTTTACGAATCAGATTTAAAAATCGCGCAGAGAGCGCTGGCTCAGAAAGAGCCGGTTAAATATAATAAAAATAAAAACAGAAAGGCGGAGAGGGTTTAATATATGGGAGGATTTGCAGGATTTACCGGCGATAATAATTTATGTCTGAACAGCGAAGATAACATAAATATATTTGAGAAAATGCGGGAGAAAATAAAACACCGGGGAGGTTTAGCTCCGGGTTATGTTAAAAATGAAAGCGGAAATCTAATAATTTTCAGCGACGTTTCGTCTATGCTCAGTCCGGAGGAAATTCTTCGGCTTTATGAGGAATACGGCGGGGAAGCCGCGTCGAAAATCAGGGGAGGTTTCGCGTTTGTTATATATAACGCAGAGACGCGGAGTTTATACGGCGCGAGAGACTGCTT
>WRMA01000024.1 GCA_009777355.1 Oscillospiraceae bacterium
AAGAAATCAAGAAAAACCCGGGTATTATAATTTTTATCGACGAAATCCATACTATTATAGGAGCGGGAGCGGCGGAGGGAGCGGTCGACGCGGCGAATATATTAAAGCCCGCCCTCGCAAGAGGAGAAATCCAGGTAATAGGCGCGACGACGACGGACGAGTACAGGAAGCATATAGAAAAAGACGCCGCCCTCGAGAGAAGGTTCCAGAGCGTAACGGTCGGAGAACCGTCCGAAGAAGAGAGCGTCGAAATACTCAAAGGTCTCAGGGACAGTTACGAGGCCCATCATAAAGTCAAAATAACCGACGAGGCGATAGAGTCCGCCGTCAAACTCTCAAAAAGATATATAAACGACAGGTTTCTCCCCGACAAGGCGATTGACTTAATCGACGAGGCCGCGTCGAAAGCGAGAATATCGGCCCTTGTTCTGCCGTCTGAATTAAAAGAAACAGAAAATAAAATAAAACAGCTCGGCAGCGAAATAGAGGAAGCCGTACGTTCGCAGGAATTTGAGAGAGCGGTAAAAATCAGAGACGAGCTAAGTAAGCTCCGCGGCGAATTTTCAGAGCGGCAGAAAGAATGGGTAAACAAAAGAGACATGGCGAAAATATCCGTAACGGAAGATAATATCGCGGATATAGTGACGGCATGGACAAAAATCCCCGTTCGCCAACTGTTAAAAGAAGAAGCCGAGAAGTTAGTAAATCTCGAAGAGACTATTAAGAAAAGAATCGTCGGTCAGAGCGAGGCCGTAAACGCTATAGCGAGGTCAATCAGAAGGAGCCGCGCGGGGTTAAAAGACCCGAAGCGCCCGGCGGGTTCGTTTATATTTCTCGGGCCGACCGGAGTCGGGAAAACAGAGGTCTGCAAAGCGCTGTCCGAAATTTTGTTCGGCGACGAAAACTATATGATAAGAGTGGATATGTCCGAATTTATGGAAAAGCACAGCGTATCTAAATTAATAGGCTCTCCTCCCGGATATATCGGCTACGACGACGCGGGGCAGCTTACCGAGAAAATCAGAAAAAAACCCTATTCCGTTATTTTGTTCGACGAAATAGAAAAAGCCCACCCCGACGTCTTTAATATATTACTGCAAATCCTCGAGGACGGAGTCCTGACCGACGCGCACGGCAGAAAAGTGGATTTTAAAAATACAGTTATAATTCTAACGTCGAACGTCGGAGCGGACAATAATATATCCGGCGGAAAACTTCTGGGATTTTCGTCTAAAGAAAGCGGGGAACAGGAAACGGAAATCCAAAAATCCAAGCTTCTCGACGCGCTGAAAGCAACGTTCAGACCGGAATTTCTAAACAGGATAGACGAAATCATAACTTTTAATAAACTGACGGGAGAGCAAATAAAAGAAATAACGGTCATGATGCTGGGGGAAATCAAAAAAAGGCTTATTAATCTGGGAATCGAAATAGAATTTGACGGCGAGTGCGTCGAGTTTTTGAGCAAAGAAGGCTTTGACCCGGTATACGGCGCGAGACCGTTGAGACGCGCAATCCAGAGAAAAATAGAAGATTCCCTGTCAATCGAAATGCTCGAGGGCAAAATCAAAAAAGACGATAAAGTTATCGCGGCGGTCAAAGACGGCGGAATTATATATGAAATTAAAAAATAAATATAAAAAATAATTAAAAAGTAAAATCTGTTCAGAGAATGTTAAAAATCGAAAGGTATAATAACACTTTGAACGGATTTTATTTTTGAGCGCATAAATAAAAATATACTTTTTGCGAAATTAAAATCCTGACTGTAGGGGCGCGCATTGCGCGTCCGCAAAATCAACGCAGTTTTGACATTTTTCAGACGGACGGCCAATGGCCGCCCCTACATGGTAGCACAGTTTCGCAAGAGGTCTAATAAATAAAAAAATTATTGGAGGGTTAATTAAAATGATTAAACTCGGCGTAAACACGGTTCTGTTCAAGACTGCCGATTTTGCCGCAGCCGCTAAATATATCAAAAAAGCGGGCTACGACGGAGTCGGGATTTCGGCTCTCAAAGGCATGGGAATCGACCATTTTAACACGGACACATGGAAACGGGATAAAAACGACTTAAAGGCCGCGCTTTCAGACAACGGGCTTGAATTTCTGTCGTCTGAAATCGCGACGCAGGACCCGGAGAGATTAAAAATAGCGTTCGAGGGCGCGGCGGAACTCAGCATACCCGTTTTGTGTATCGGCCCGGGAGGAAAAGCGGACGACGAAGAAACAATGAAAGCAAGCTTCGAGTCTATAAATAAGCTTGCGGAAATGGCGGAAGAGTTTAAAGTTATTCTGGCGTGCAAAGCTCACGTAGGCAACGCCGTATATAACACGCCGACGTCGCTTAAAATGATTGAGGCCGTAAAAAACAAATATTTCGGGCTCGATATGGACCCGTCGCATATACACAGGGCGGGAGAAATACCAAAGGACGCTCTTGCGAGCGTTATTCACGCGATGAAACACGTGCACATAAGAGACTGCAAAGGCATGGGCCCGTCTCCCGGAGACCCCGAAGACCAGGCGTGCGGCAGAGGCGATATAGATTTGTTCGGCTATATAAAAGCGATGGTTGACGCAGAATATAACGGGCCGTGCGTACTCGAAGTCATAGGCAGGGATTTGGATATTGCAGAAGCGTCTATTATCGCGGCGGAATCGTTCGGATATATGAACGCGTGCCTGAAAAAACTCGGCGCGAGATAATTAAAATAAAAACAAAAATTTTTAAATAAAATAAAATTAACAGGAGAAAAATTTATATGTCTTGCTGCGAAAATAATAATAATAAAAAAAATCTTAATGTTCTGTTTTTCGGAATAGATTCTCTAAGGCGCGACCATATGTCGCTTTACGGCTATGAAAAACTCACCACGCCTAATATAGACAAATATTTACAAGACGGCGTTGTGTTTAATAATTGCTTCGCTCCGGCAATCCCCACGACTCCGGGTTACAGTTCTATGATGACAGGTCTCGATATTTTCAGCACCGATACAGTCGCTCTCAGGCATCAGGGAGATTTAGCCCCCGGAGTTAAAACCCTCGCGGAGATTCTCGGCGAACGCGGATATAACACTACCTGCGTCGGCTTTGAGGGAAACGTCGGCGGCAGAGGTTATCAGAAATATCTGAATTTCGACGGCTGGGGACCGGATAAAAACGACGGCAGGTCTCATAAAGCCGAAAATCTCAACGAAGCCGCTTTACCCGAACTCGAAAGGCTCGCGGAAATTTATAAAAGCGAAGACAAGCCGTTCTTCTTATTTTTGAGGCACATGGACCCCCACGCGCCGTATCTTCCGCCGGCTCCGTTTTCTGAAATGTTCTATCAGGGCAATCAATTTGACCCGGAGAATAAATCTCTTGAAAAAATGTATAATTTTAAGCCGTTCTGCGATTTTCATTCGGGATGGATACCGGAAGGCTGTACTGACAAAGACTATATTATCGCTCAATATGACGCTGAAATCGCGTATATGGACGCGTGCATACAGATTATTCTTGAAAAACTCGCGGCTCTGGGTATAGAAGAAGAAACGCTTGTTGTGTTTACTTCAGACCACGGCGAAACGCTTTACGACCACGACTGTCTGTTCGACCACCACAGCACATACGACCCGACTCTCGTCGTTCCGTTCGCTTATAAAATCAAAGGCTGCAACTGCGGGAATAATTGCCAATGCGGCGGCTGCGGCGATTGCAGAGGCAAAAGATTTTCTGATATATGCCAGCACAAAGATATCGTTCCGACGGTTCTCGGCGTACTCGGCTTAGACGATACGGGGATAAAATTCGACGGACGCAATCTTACGGAGCTTTTAAGAGGCGGTAAAATAAATCAAGAGCCGGAGCTGTATATAACAGAGGCGACATGGATGAGAAAACACGGCTGGCGCACGCCCGAATGGAAGTTAATAATAGCTCTCGAGCCTGATTTTCATTTTAAACCCGAGGTAGAATTATATAATTTAATAAACGACCCCGAAGAATATAATAATCTCGCCGAAAAAGAACCCGAAGTAGTGAAATTTTTGACAAAGCGCATGAATAATTTCATAGCGAAACGGGAAAAAGAAACGGGCAGGACGAATCCTATGATTACGAACGCGACGAAATGGAACGGGTTCGGCAAAGCGTTCGAGACGAGCGAAGAAGCGTATAATTCTATGCACATAGGCGATATAGGGCGGGCGCAGAGACTCCAGGCGAAAAATAAAAAATAAAGGAGGTTATTTGTTATGTCTGTATTTGAACCTATTGAAATCAATGTAAATTCACAGGAACTCAAAAGAGGATTTGCAGAATTTAAATATTATGAGTCCGATATATTGCCAAAAATAACGGCTTACGAGGGATATTTTAATAACGGTCAATTTTATGTTTCCGGAAAAACTGTCAGAATACCCGAAAAAAAGCGCGTTGTTATTACGATACTTGACGATGCGAAAATCGTTAATTCTGATAAGATAACGGCATGGAATGATTTTAAACGCATGGCTGAAGATACTGCCCATGAAAACGATTTACTGACAGACGACGCTTTTAATCGAAGCGGCGGCGGACGCGAATTAATAGATTTTACGGGAGGGACAGACAGTTTATGATATATGCGCTGGACACAAATATTATTGCGCATCTGCTCCGTAATACTCCGTCTGTAATTTTGCAATATGACGAAAAAATCGCAAAAGGCGCGCCGATAATAATACCGCCGTATGTAGATTTTGAAGTTCGCCGCGGACTTATATACGCGAAAGCAACCGCAAAAGAACTCATATATCAACGGCTTTGCGATAGTTGTGAAATAGGTGAAATGCGGCGTAATATATGGGTAAGAGCCGCCAATCTGTATTCAGATATACGCCGCAAGGGTTTTACCGTAGGCGACGCCGATATTTTGATTGCCGCCTTCTGCATAGAAAACGACTGTACGTTGGTTACAAATAATGTCAAAGATTTCAAAAACATAGACGGGTTGCCTGTTGTTGACTGGGTTACGTGAAAAATAAACTGTCTTTTTCGTTAAGAGCAAATTTAAATAAAAAATAAATAAAAAGGTTTGAAAGGGGTTGAAAGGGGAAAACTTTCCTCAAAAGTTTTCCCCTGAATAAAAAACAAAAATGCTTAAAGTATGCGTAATAGGCATGGGAGCTATCGGCAACATACACGCGAAGGCGTATCTCGGCTGCCCGGACGCAAAGTTAATCGGCGTGTGCGACATTCGGGAAGACAGGGCGAAAGCCGCCGGCGAAAAATATAACGCGCAGTATTTTCTGGATGCGGAGGAAATGCTCAAAAAACTAAAGCCGGATTTGTGCTCTGTCACTACCGGAGGGTTTGAATATTCGTCGGACCACTATATGCCGACTATGCAGGCCCTTAACGCGGGCTGTCACGTTCTCGGGGAGAAACCCATATCGAATAATCTCGAACACGCTCTCGAAATGGTCGAAACGGCTGAAAAATACGGGCTCTGCTACGCCATAAATTTAAACCACAGGTTCACTCCCGCCGCAAGGCAGGCGAAGCGATGGCAGAACGACGGCAGAATCGGCGATTTATTATTCTGCAATATGTCTTTATGGATAGGCAAATTAATGCCTCTTGATTCCGTTTATTATCAGTTAAAGGCTCTGAATCCCCACAGCGTGGATATTATGCGCTATTTTATGGGCGATATCGAAGAAGTCCAGTGCTACGCGATGACCGCGCCCAACAGAATTGAAGAAGGAACTAAAATATATTCGACGACGTCGGTTAATATGAAATTCGCGAACGGAGCGGTCGGGCATCTTACCTCTTCTTACGACATAGTCAGAGGACACCCGATGGAACGCTGCGAGGTCGCGGGAATTTCGGGCAGAGTAGTGTTCGAGGATATGTGGCGGCAGGCGACGCTTTATCCTGCCGAAACTTACTTAAAAGAACAGTATACGAATCCCGTTTTCGGCGGGTTCAGAGATTTCGACGACACGTTTATCGACAGAATCCACAGTTTTGCGAGGGAGATAAACTCGGGCGTAAAACCCGGAGAAATCGACGGGAAAGCCAGAGACGGACTCGAAGCGTCGCGGGTTATTCACGCGGCGATAGAATCAATAAAAAACGGTGGGAATCCGGTCAGAGTGAAGAACGCCGTAAAGTAGGGCGCGGCTTCCATGCCGCGCCGCTTAAAATCAAATAATTTATATTAAAATAATGATGAACAAAAATCAAGATAATTTTCTGCCGACGTCAAAAGACGGTCTGAAAAGCCGGGGTATCGATTCCCCCGACTTTATTTATGTTTCCGGCGACGCCTATATCGACCACCCGTCGTTCGGTGCGGCGGTTATTACGAGATATCTCGAAAGTCTCGGATATATTATCGGGATTATATCCCAGCCGGACTGGAGAAATACGGACGATATTAAAAAGCTCGGAAAACCAAGGCTCGGCTTTCTGGTATCTTCCGGCAATATAGATTCTATGGTCGCGCATTATACCGCAAGCAAGAAAAGAAGAAACTATGATTATTACTCGCCGGAAGGCAGACCGGGTTTAAGACCCGACAGAGCCGTTATAGTCTACTGCAATTTAATACGCAGGAGTTACGGCGATATCCCCGTAATAATCGGCGGACTCGAAGCGTCGCTGAGAAGATTCGCCCACTATGACTACTGGGAGGATAAAGTCAGACGCAGTATACTCGTCGATTCGGGCGCGGATATTTTGGTTTACGGCATGGGCGAAAAATCAATCGCCAAAATCGCGGAGCTTTTAAATTTGGGCATACCCGTCAAAAAAATAACGGGAGTAAAAGGCTCGGTCGTTTTACGCGGAAAATCCTGTCTTGAAGATTTAAAAAAAGATTATATAATAACCGGGGAATACGATACATTAAAACGAGACAAACAGGCTTACGCAAACGCTTTTAAAATACAGTACGAAGAAAACGATTATATAAACGGCAGGATTATTATAGAATATTACGGGGATAAAATATTAATCCAGAATCCTCCGCAGAGTCCGCTCGAACAAAAACAGCTCGACAAAATCTATGAGCTTAATTACGCGAGGGATTTCCACCCGGAATATAAAGACGTTCCGGCAATAAACGAAGTAAAGTTTTCGATTACCCACACGAGGGGATGTTTCGGAGGGTGCGGCTTCTGCGCCCTTGCGTTCCATCAGGGAAGAAGCGTACGCTCGAGAAGTATAAAATCGGTCGTAAAAGAAGCGGGGATAATTTCAAATATGCCGGATTTCAAAGGCTATATCCATGATATAGGCGGCCCGACGGCGAATTTCAGAAAGCCTTCGTGCAAAAAACAGCTTACCGAAGGAATGTGCAAAAACAGAAGATGCTTAACGCCCGAACCGTGCAAAAATCTTGAAATCGACCACGGCGAATATCAGAAGCTGATAGAAAGCGTCGAAGCCCTGCCGAAAATCAAAAAAGTATTTATAAGGTCGGGAATCAGATTCGATTATTTAATGCTGGACAAATCGGAAACGGGCGGGAGTTTTTTTGAAAAAATCGTCCGGGATAATATAAGCGGACAGTTAAAGACCGCTCCGGAGCATATAAGCGGCGGCGTACTTGAAATTATGGGCAAGCCGAAAAATAAAATTTACGAAAGATTCTGCGAAGAATATTTTGATTTGTGCAGAAAATATAAGAAAGAACAGTATATCGTTCCGTATTTTATGTCGTCTCATCCCGGAAGCGGACTGAACGACGCGATAGACCTCGCGCTTTATCTGAAAAACAAAAGATATTCGCCCGAACAGGTTCAGGATTTCTATCCTACCCCCGGAACTATGTCGGCCTGTATGTTTTATACGGAAATAAATCCGTTCACGGGAAAAAAAGTATACGTTCCCAAAACTTACGAGGAAAAGAAAACGCAGAGGGCGCTTCTCCAGAGCGGAAGACCCGAAAACAGAAAAATAGTTTTGAACGCCCTGAAAAAAGCGGGAAGAGAGGATTGCAAATTGTAAATATTTTTTGAATAAATTTGTGCAATATGCCCAAAAAGCAGTTTTTTGATTTTTTTAAATTTAAAAAAAATTGCGGTTTTGGCTAAAAACCGCAGAAATACCGCAAAAAAACCTCACCGTTCCCGAAATCTTTAGACTTTTGCGCAAACATTCGGAGCCGAATTAATATTTTACCGCCGTACTTGACAAATTTTTTGGTTTGCGCTATTATAATTAGCATAAGCGTTGTTTAATTTGGCATATTTTTATTATAAGGGCGCCGCGCTAATTAAACAAAATGCACAACAAAATATTTAATAATGCAAAATTAAGCAAAATTAATCAGGAGGGAAGCATTACATGAAAAACGGAAAGAACACGCGCCGTAAAGCGAACGCGGACAGAAAGAAACGTTTCTGCGTTCTGCTCGCCTTGTTGACGGTATTCGCAACGGCGCTGCCGCTGCTGCCGGCGTCGGCGTCGGTCGTCGAACAGGACGCCGCGGCGCAGTCAAGGCTCGCGGAGGTAAAAGAAGTCCTCGGAGCGTCGGGGTACGGCGAATATATCAGGGCGCACACCGACCTTTACGTCGAGGAACACGGCAGAATGCCGATGGGTTCGGGAGAAATAGTCATAAGACCGGGAGACTACGACCCCGAACAGTCGACTGCCGCGGGAGTCAGAACGGAGGAAGCTATGGGCAGGAACGCCCTCTATCTTCCGGACGAGGGAACGGTCTCGTTTAAGTTCAGCGTCGCGAACGAAGGGCTGTATAATCTGTCCTTCGATTATCTTCAGGTCGTCGGAAGGACTTCGGCGATAGAAAGAATGGTAAGAATCAACGGAAAAGTTCCGTTCAAAGAAGCGCGGTACATAACTCTCACGAAAACTTACGTCGACGACTACGATATCGACCCCGAAACGAATCTGCCGGTTTTCAGGAGGGATATAAAAGACAACGAAATAAGGCCGACGAAGTCCGAATCGCCCGGGTGGAGAAATTTTCTCGCGGAAGACTCGACGGGTTTCGTCGCCGAGCCTCTCATGTTTTATCTTGCGGCGGGGGAGAACACTCTGACCCTCGAGGCCGTGAGGGAATCTGTGTTTATAAGCGAAATGAAGTTTCTCGTCGCGGAAGCGCCGCCGTCCTACGAAGAGTACAGGAACACTATACACGCGGGCAAGCCGAACGGCTCCGCGGATATAGAGCTGATTCAGGCGCAGACTCCGGCGGCGACGTCCGAAATAGTGATTTACGCCCTTAACGACAGGACTTCGGCGATTACCCAGCCTCAGGACGCTTCGAGAATAAGGCTTAACTCTATAGGCGGGGGAAGATGGCAGGACTACGGCCAATGGATAAGATACGAGTTTGAAATCCCCGCGGGCGGAGCGGGAATGTATTATATAGTCCCCAGATTTAAGCAGTCTATTTATTCGGGGGTCTATTCGTCGAGAAGAATCAGGCTAAACGGAGAAGTGCCGTTTGCGGAAGCTAATAATTTGAGATTTAATTTCTCTGACAACTGGCAGACTCTGCCTCTCAACGACGGAACTCCGGTCGAGGGAAGCAGGAGAAGAAACGATTTCAATTCGTTCGAGTTTTATCTCGGCGAAGGGAAGCACGAGATTGAGTTCGAGGTAGTTCTCGGAGATATGGCCGAGGTTCTGGGAAGGGTCGAGAGAAGCGTTATGAATCTCAACGAGACTTACAGGAAAATCAGAATGATAACCGGGGCGACTCCGGACGCTAACAGAGACTACGGATTTATAAGAACGATTCCCACGACTATAGAGGGAATGTGGGAAGAGGCGTTAAATCTCAGGGCGATTTCGGCGGAGCTCGAAGAGATAATAGGCTCTAAGGGCGAACATACGACGATGCTCGACAGAATGGCTCTGCAGTTAGACAGGATGGCGAACAATAACGACAGAATCGCTCCCGGTCTGGACCACTTCAAGGCGAATATAGGCGGTCTCGCGACGTGGCTTCTCGAAAGAAGAAACCAGCCGCTTGAAATCGATTATATAAAAATACACAGGATAGACGAAAAACTGCCCAGAGCGGAAGCTAATTTCTTCCAGGCGGTCGGGTTTGAGTTTATGTCGTTTGTCATGTCGTTCTTCGCGGACTATAACTCGCAGGGGGCGATGACGGAAATCGACGACAGGTCGAAAGTCGTCGAAGTCTGGATGGGTTCGTCCGCTCCCGTTATGGGAGGTCTCGCTCTCGCCGGACGCGACCAGGCGCAGGTCGTGAGACAGCTCGTGGTCGATTTTACCCAGCAGACGGATATACAGGTGAATTTGAAACTTGTCGCGGGAGGTTCGCTGCTGCCCTCGGTTCTCGCCGGGGTCGGTCCTGATATCGCGGTCGCGAACGGCGGAGGCGACGCGGTCAACTTCGCAATCAGAAGCGCGGTTCTTCCTCTCAACTATGCTCTCGATAAAGAAACGAGAGAGAGAACGCCGGTGGACTATTCGAAAGGCGACCCGTCGAGGGGCATAAAAAGCTTCGACGAGGTCATAACTTATTTCACCCCGTCGGCGATGATACCCCTGACCCTGCAGGACAGCGCCGTGGAAGACAACTCGCTGCTGCAGGTGTTCGGTCTGCCCGAAACGCAGACTTTCCCGATGCTGTTCTACAGAAAAGATATATTTATGGAGCTTGAACTGGAAGTTCCCAGAACGTGGGAGGAGCTGAACGAAATCGTTCCGGCTCTGCAGACGAAGAATCTGGAGGTCGGAATACTTCCGGGTATGCTGCCGCTCATGACGTTTATGTTCCAGAATAACGTGCCGTTATACAGAGGAGACGGCATAGAGATAAATCTTACCGATAACTTCGCCCTTGACTCTATGAAGAGAATGACTAATTTATATACTGAATACAAGTTTCCTATAGAGTTTAACTTTATGAACAGGTTCAGGTCGGGGGAAATGCCGATTTCTGTCCAGCATTACGATGCGTATAACCAGCTTATGGTTTTCGCGCCGGAAATCAGGGGTCTGTGGGAGTTTGTGCCTATGCCCGGAACGATAAGGGAAAGGACTCCGGAAGACGCGGGAATGGAATTTGCAGAACTCGAAAACGGTCTGATTATAGATAACTCCTCGCCCGCCGGAGTGGTCTGCACCCTCATGATGAGGTCGACCCTCGCGAAAGAAAATATGGAAAACTCGTGGGCGTTCATGCAGTGGTGGGTGAGCGCGGGAACGCAGGGACGCTTCGGCAGCGAACTGGTCGCTTTAATGGGAGCGGCGGCGAAATACCCGACGGCGAATCTCGAAGCCCTCGCTAATATGCCGTGGCCGACGGCGGACTACAGAAATCTCGAAGAACAGTTTAAGACCCTCAAAGCCGTTCCGGAAGTGCCGGGCGGATATATAGTCGGCAGATACGTCGACTTTGTCTGGAAGTCGGTCTACAACGACGGCGAATCGGCGGTCGAGCTTACTCAGGACCACAGCCTTGAAATAAACAAAGAACTGACGAGAAAAAGAAACGAGTTTAAAATGCCGGTAGTTCCCAGAGACAGGTTCGGCAGAAGAATCGAAGACGAGAACAGTCTCTCCGTTGAGTAGGGGCGCGCAATGCGCGTCCGCAACAACGGGTGACCACCCCGCCGTCCGCGGACGGCACCCCTCCACGGAGGGGAATGAGGAACAAATAAATTCCCCTCCGTGGAGGGGTGGCAACACGAAGTGTTGACGGGGTGGTCTCAAAAGAAGTCTATATAGATAAAAAAAATAATAATTATTAATTATTATTTGTTAATTGTTAATTTATATAAAAAGGAGGCATGGTTTTCATGTCGGATAAACCGGTAAATCTGGACGACGGAGGCGGCGCGGCGGTAAAAAGGCGCGCTGTCAACAGAGGTGAAATGACCAGGATGCAGTGGACTCTCAGGGAAATGAAAGTGAATAAAGTCGGCTATTTGATGGTCGCGCCGTTCTTTGTTCTGTTTACTATCTTCACTATTTTCCCCGTTTTACTGTCTATAATTCTTAGTCTGACGGTATTTAATCTGGTAGAGTTTCCAACGTTCGTTTTTCTTGACAATTACATAAGGCTGCTTTTCGACGACGATATATTTCTTAAAGCCATAACGAATACGCTCGTGTTCGCGGCGGTCACCGGACCCGTAAGTTATATGCTTTCGTTCATGATGGCGTGGTTCATAAACGAGCTTTCGCCCAAGATGAGAGCGTTCGTGACGCTGATATTTTACGCTCCGTCGATTTCGGGTCAGGTGTATTTGATATGGCAGGTGCTGTTCCATTCGGACCAGTACGGCTACGCGAACAGTATATTGCTTAGGTTTAATTTTATTCAGGAGCCTATATTATGGTTTCAGGACGCGAATTACGTTATGAACCTGTGTATAGTCGTCGCCCTGTGGCTCTCGCTCTCGACGTCGTTCCTGGCGTTTATCGCGGGGTTGCAGACGGTCGACAGGACTTATTATGAAGCCGGCGCGGTCGACGGCATAAGAAACAGATGGCAGGAATTATGGTACGTTACGCTGCCGCTGATGAAAAACCAGCTGATGTTCGGCGCGGTCATGACGATAACGGGCTCTTTCGGGTTCGGAGTAGTCGTTACCGCGTTGGCGGGATTCCCGTCCATAGACTACGCGGCGCACACTATTATGCACCATCTGGACGATTACGGCGGCATGAGATTCGAAATGGGTTACGCTTCGGCAATCGCGACTCTGCTGTTCTTCATGATGATGGGGGCAAACTTGATTGTTAAAAGATTATTGTCAAAGGTAGGTACGTAAATATGGCTAAATTAAGAATTAAGAAAGGCACTCACGCCCTCAACAGGTCGCTGGGCGGAGATATCGCGATAAACACGATATTAATTATATTCGGGGCGTTTATGTTTATACCTATGTTTTACGCTATAATCCAGTCTCTTAAACCCCTCGACGAACTCTGGGTCTTCCCTCCGAGATTTTTCGTCATAAACCCGACGATGAAAAACTACGGCGACTTATTCAGATTAATGAGCACGTCGTGGGTTCCGTTCTCGAGATATATATTCAACACGGTTTTAATATCCGTCTTCGGAACTTTCGGGAACCTGATGCTCGCGTCCCTGAGCGCTTACGCGCTCAAAAAAGTTAAATTCCCCGGGTCGAAAGCCCTCTTCGCGATTATCACTTACGCCCTGATGTTCAACGCGACGGTTACGACGATTACGAACTTCTTGACTATGAGCGCGCTGGGCTGGGTCGATACTTATCTCGCGGTCATGGTTCCCGCGATGTGTACGCCTCTCGGCTTATATCTTATGGGTCAGTTTATAGACTCGACGATTCCGGATTCCGTAATAGAGTCGTCGAGGCTGGACGGAGCGGGAGAGTTCAAAACCTACTGGTATATCGCGATGCCGATGGTCAAACCCGCGTGGCTCACTCTTATTATCTTCTCGTTCCAGGGACTCTGGAACATGGGAGCGAGTATATTTATACAGAGCGAGCAGCTTAAAACTTTTTCATACGCAATCGGTCAGATTCTCGCGGGCGGAATCGTCAGGGCGGGCGCGGGCGCGGCGTCGACCGTAATAATGATGGTCGTGCCGATTACGGTATTTGTTATATCGCAGGCGAATATCATAGAAACAATGGCTTCGTCAGGCATGAAAGATTAATTTTAAACAGAGAGGAGAGAAATTCAAATGCGGAAAAAGAGAAAAGAAACAATAGCGAAAAATTTAGTCCGGTTCGCCGTCCTCCTGATTTGTCTGGCGTCAATGTCGGGGATTCCCGCGGCGGCGTTTACGTCGTATATCAGCTATATATATACGTTCGATTCGTACCCGGTGGAAGCGCCCGACGCATACGTTCCCGAACGCGAAATCAAGTCGGAAGACATAGGGCTGCATTTTCTGAACGACATACCCCTCGACGGGCCGCAGGATTTGTTCGTTGACAATCAGGGATATTTATATATCGCCGACCAGAAAAACAACAGGATAGTCATGATGAACCCGGATTACACGGGCAGACAGATTTTCAGCGATTTTATTAATATCTGGGGAGTGCCGGACAGTCTCGCCGAACCGAGGGGAGTGTTCGCGACGGACAGGGAAGTTTATGTCGCGGATACCGAAAAGAACAGGCTTGTCGTGTTTGACAAAGACGGAAATCACCTGAGGATTATCGAAGAGCCCACGGGCGACGTTTTCCCGGAAGGTCACGTCTATAAACCCATAGCCGTGGTCGTCGATAAATCCGGCAGAATTTACGTCGTGTCGTCGACGACGAACCAGGGTATTATAGCGATGGCGCCCAACGGCGAGTTCCAGGGCTTTGTGGGAGCGCAGAAAGCCGTCGTTTCCCCGTTTATGATATTCTGGAGGAATTTCCAGACGAGGGAAATGAGACAGCGTTCAATCAGAAACGTCGCGACCGAATATAACAACGTCGCGATAGACGGCGACGGATTTGTTTTCGCGACGACGTCGTCAATAGAACCGGGAGCGCAGTTAAGCGCGCTGCTGGATAAAAGCTCGGACTATTCGCCGATTAAGAGATTAAATCCGCAGGGAGCGGACGTTCTCAGACGTATGGGATTTACCGGTCCGGACGGCGAGGCGCAGCCTATCGAAATGACGAGGAGCGGCAGACTCAGGGGAGTTTCGAGGATTATAGACGTCGCCATAGGCCCGGAGGGTACGTGGACGATAATCGACGAAATCAGGTCGAGGGCGTACACCTACGACGAGGACGGCAGGCTTCTGTTTATCTTCGGCGACGACGGTCAGTATTTCGGCAATATTCAGAGCGTTCAGTCAGTTGCGTATCAGGGCAGTAAAATATTATTGCTCGACAAGACGAACTCTTCGTTTACGGTTTATAAGAGAACGGAATACGGCGACGTACTTCTGTCCGCAATCGCAAACCAGAGAAACAGACAGTACGACAGGTCGGTAGCGGACTGGAGGGAAATATTAAAGAGAAATAACAATTCGGACTTGGCGTATATAGGCATAGGAAGAAGCTTATACAGGGACGGCGAATATCAGGACGCGATGAGGCAGTTCAGATTCGCCCTCGACCAGACGAGCTACTCGCAGTCGTTTAAAATGTACAGGCAAATCTGGATTCAGAACAACGTTATAGTTATCCCGATAGTTTTGGCAGTTTTGATTGTTGGAATTATGCTGTTTATGAAGAACGCTACGAAAGTAAATACGAGAGATAATATCAGGAGCGGAAGAAAATTAAAGCTGGCAAGCCATATGCTTTACGGGTTTCATATTATATTCCATCCGTTCGACGGCTTCTGGGATATGAAGCAGGAAAAGAGAGGTTCTGTTATCGCGGCGACGATTTATCTGCTTCTCGCGTGCGGGGTGTATATATATAAAGCCTTCGGAGAAGGATTTATAGTAAACGCTTACGGCGCGTACAGCGACTTTTTAGCCGAATCGCTGTCGATTATTATCCCCGTGACCCTGTGGGTAATATCGAACTGGTGTCTGACTACCCTGTTCGACGGAGAGGGAAGCATGAAAGATATATATATGGTAACGTGCTACGCGCTTATTCCGATAATAATTATAGTGTTCTTCTCGACTCTCGCGACGCACATAATTATAGAGGAAGAGCTGCCTATATTGAATATGCTCGGCGGAGTTATGTTCATCTGGGTCGGCGCGCTGCTGTTCTTCGGGGTAATGGTCGTGCACGACTATTCCCTGGGTAAAAACTTCCTGACCCTGATGGGTTCGGTCGTCGGAATGGCGTTTATAATGTTCGTGACCGTTCTGTTCTCGAGCTTGTTATTAAGAATGGTTCAGTTTATAAGCTCTATATATACCGAGGTCACATATCGGTTATGATAATATATAATAACGGAAAGGAGGATATATCATGCATAGGTTAGATTTAGACAAAAAAAGCAAACTCGCGAAAAGACTTCTCGCTCTGTTTCTGGCGTTGATTATGAGTATCGGGGTAATTATGCCCGTTCTCGCGAACGACGAAGAAGAAGACGCGGAAGACGACGAAGCGAAAAGGGAAGCCGAAAGAATACAGCTGTTCCTGACGACCGAATACGCGAATCAGGACGAAAAACTCGCTTCTTTCGGAGAGAAGACAATCGAGTTCAACGACGGAACAGAAAGGAACCCGGTCTGGAGATACGAGCCTAACGGCGAGCCGGTGTTCTCGAAAGACGGCTATGAACTGTATTTCCACGTCGATACGGGAGAAGTCGCGGTAAAAGATACCCGCACGGGACAGGTTCTGTTCTCGAACCCGTGGGACGTCGCGGAACAGGAAGTCCAGGGTTCGTCCGAATCCACGAAAATGAATCTGATGTCGCAGATTCTAATCAGATACAGGGAAGCGGACAAACAGTATGACTTCAACTCGTTCAGGGAAGCCGCGATGCACAGGCAAATCAAAATGAAACGCATAAAAGGCGGAATCAGGGTAGAGTATACCCTGGGCAGGGAACAGAAAAGAATGTTAGTTCCCAGAATGATAGAGCAGTCGTCCTTTGAGGGGAATATTCTCGAGCATATAACGAACTCGAGAGATTACGACAAGATGAAAGCGTACTATACTCTCAAGGACGCGAACGACCCCGCTCTGACGGAAAGAGCGAAAAAAGAACTTCAGGTGACTTATCCCCAGACGCAGAGATACGCGATTTACGTCTTCGACCCTCACGCTTCAGACAGGGAAATAAGACAAATCGAAGGCTTTATCAGATTATATACTAAATATACGTTCGAGATGATGGACGAAGACCATGCGTTGCTGGACTATGAACCGAAAGACAAAGCGCCGCCCCTGTTTAAACTGGCTCTCGAATATTATATCGACGAAGGCGGATTCTATGTGAGACTACCCGTCAACGGTATTAGATTCGACGAATCGACCTACAGAATCAGCTATATAAGGGTGCTGCCGTTTATGGGAGCGGGAAGAAGAGAAAATATAGGCTATACTTTTGTTCCCGACGGTTCGGGAGCGCTGGTCAGGTACGAAGACATTCAGGGAAATTCGTTCACTTCGACGAACAGAGTTTACGGGAACGACTACTCGTTCCATAAAGCGTCGGGAGGGAATCACACCAAAACCTGGAGACTCCCGGTATACGGAAACGTTGAAGAGTACGAAATAGTCAGAGTGACGGAAGTTGAGCCTCTCACTATTTATCACGACGAGTCGGGAAACAGAATAGACGAGCCGTTGACTGCGATTGACGACGACGGAGAAGAATATGAAGTGTTCTACGACGCGTCCGGAAACGAGGTTCAGTCTCCCGCAAGAATATTCGTCGATAAAGACGGCAACGAGTACGACGCAATCCCCGAAGCCGAAATCGAAGAGAGACGCGACGGATTTATAGCGATTATAGAAGACGGCGACGTTCTCGCTGAAATATCGACTGACCACGGCGGGAATATGCATAAATATAATACTGTGTTCTCGCAGTTCGCGCCGAGACCCATGGACGAGTTTAATCTGGACTTCGAAATGCAGGGTCTGAACAGTCTTATAACTATATCTTCGAGAAGAAAATACACGGGGAACTATATTATAAGATATATAATGCTGTCGAGCGATGAAAACGGCGAACCCGCGAAAGCCGGCGGATACGAAGCGACATACGTCGGTATGGCTAAGGCTTACAGGGATTATTTAATCAGCAGAGGGGAGCTTAACCCGATGGAAGACGACGGCGGCGATATTCCGCTGTTTATAGAAGCTCTCGGAGCGGTTAAGACGGCCGAATATTTTCTTGGTATGCCGTATATAGGCACGACCCCGCTTACGTCTTTCGAAGATATAAAATCGATAGTAGACGAGCTTAACGAAGAGAATATAAGCAATATTAAATTTAAACTCAACGGCTGGATGAACGGTGGACTCAGGTCTACGGCTCCCGCTAAAATAAAAGCCGAACGCAAACTCGGAGGAAAAGACGGTCTGACCGAAGCCGCGGAATACGCGAGGCAAAAAGGCGCGGACGTTTATCCGGACGTGGATTTCGCGCTGGTCTATATGTTCAGACCGTTCGACGGAGTGAATCAGAGACAGGACAGGGCGAGATACCTTAACCAGTTATACGCGAGAGAACAGGTCTACTGTATCATATGCCAGGAAATGGAGCCGTGGAGAGGCAGGGCGTATGAGATTCTCGCGACCGAAAGAATGGACCAGATGTACGACAAGGCGATGAAGACTTACGATACCCTCAACGTCGGCGCGATGTCCGTAGCGTCTCTGGGAAGAGAGCTGCACTCGAATCACTGGAGAAGGAGCATGGTCAGCAGGAGCGAGGCGAAAACGAACGTGACGAATTTATTCGACAGAATGTACGAAGACCATTCGAATCTTCTCGCAGCGAGCGCGAACGCCTACTCGTTCAGATATCTCGATTCTATAACAGACGTCGACCTCGACAGCAGCCGCATGACGAACCAGAGCGAACCGGTTCCGTTCTACGGAATGGTGACTCACGGGTTTATAAATATCGCGGGTTCGCCGATAAATATGTCGGGCGATATGACGTATGATATTTTAAAGGCAATCGAGAACGGCGCGAGCCCGTATTTCGTACTGGGTTATCAGAACGCGAACAGACTAAAAGAAGCGTCGTCGTGGTCTCTCAACTCTTATTATTCGGTCGATTATCAGGTCTGGCTGCCGGATATGCTGAGAATATACCACACTCTTAACGACGCCCTGAAAGACGTTAAGGCGAAGCCCATAGTAGGTCACGAGTTCCCCGAGGCGAACGTCGTAAAAGTTACTTACGAAGGCGGAGTTTCGTTTATATTAAACTATAACCATGAAGACGAAGTTACGGTCGACGGGGTCGTTGTGCCCGCGCGCGATTTCGTAAGAGTAAATTAATTATTTTATCGAGAGGAGAGAAATAAAATGCAGAACACAGAAACTGGCGGCGTTCAGATTACGGCGCCGAAAAAAAGAAAGCGCGCTTCGTCCCTCGATAGGATAAAAGCTCGTTCGGGATGGTTTTTCGTGGCTCCGTTTATAGTCGGCTTTTTAGTGATTTATCTTCCCGTCGTGTTCGAGTCCATGTATTTCAGTTTTACTGATATAAAAGTGCAGACGGGCGGAGGATTCTTAGCCGAGTGGGTCGGGTTCAAAAACTATCAGGAAGCGCTTTTCGAGGACGCGGACTTCGCCCTTACCCTGATGGGAGGCATACAGCAGCTCCTGTTCGACATTCCCGCGATTGTTATATTCTCGCTGTTTATGGCGATTATATTGAATCAGAAGATGACGGGCAGAGCGGTGTTCAGGGCAATCTTCTTCATACCGGTCATACTCGCCACGGGGATTATAGACAGAATCGACCAGGGAAACAGTATGCTCGACTATATGCAGGACACCGGAAGAAATATAAACACCGCGAACCAGGGAAACACAGACTCGACTTCGGGAGCGGTGCAGATTATATCGGCTATGGACTT
Organism: Oscillospiraceae bacterium; assembly: GCA_009777355.1. Lineage (GTDB taxonomy): Bacteria > Bacillota > Clostridia > Oscillospirales > WRJC01 > WRJC01. The sequence goes on from WRMA01000024.1 coordinate 19,448, forward strand.
CAGATGGCTGTTTATGAATATGCGCGGCATAAGCATGGATTTAGTCGTCACAATCGTCAACTGGGTCAATAATATATATCAAATCGTCAACAGGGCGGGAGTCCAGATGCTGATATTCTTAGGAGGTCTGCAGTCGATATCCCCGACTATATACGAGTCGGCATACATGGAAGGCGCGTCGTCGTGGGAGACGTTCTGGAAAATAACGTTCCCGATGATAAGCCCGATGATTCTGGTCAACGCGATATATACGGTCATAGACTCGTTTACGTCCGCGCAGAACACGATAATGCGTTTGATAGAGGCCGTTTACGACGAACCGGGCGGACAGGTTCTTTCGTCCGCGATGGCATGGATATACTTCCTGATAGTTGTACTGATACTCGTCGTCGTCGGACTTATCGTTTCGAGTTTCGTGTTCTATCAGCGGCGAGAGAATTAAGGTTAAAGGAGGAGAATAAATTTTATGAATAAAACAGAACAAGCTCCGACCGTAGTAAAAAGAGAGTCTAAAAACAGGATAAGAGTCGATTTTGAGAGAACGTCCCTGCTCAAAAGGCTTCAGGTGAAATATATCTCGATGTTTTTTCTCCAGAGAGTTATTTGGGTACTGTTCAGGCTCGTGCTCCTAATCGGCATATCTTATGTGGTAATCTTCCCGTTTTTCGCGAAAGTATCAGGCTCTTTCATGAGCCCCGAGGATTTTATAGACTCTACGGTAAGAATGATTCCCCGCGCTCCGACAATAAACACGTACAACGCGATATACGTCGAAAACGATTACGTTCAGGCGTTAATCAACACTTCGATTCTTTCCCTGGTTGCAGCGGTTATCCAGATGTTCGTGTGCACGTTTATCGGATACGGACTCTCGAAATTTAAATTCAGAGGAAATTCGCTCGTGTTCATAGTCGTTCTTTTCACGCTGCTCATCCCTCATCAGACGCTCCAGTTTTCGCTGTTTATGAAGTTCAGGTATTTTGACTTTCTGGGAATAGTCGAGTTTATAAACAAAGCGATGGGAGCGACGAAAGACCTTACGTTTAATTTTATAAACTCGGAGTGGTACGCCCCGCTGATATTCCTGTCGGTGACCGGTCTGGCGTTCAAGAACGGATTGTATATACTGGTTATGCGTCAGTTTTTCAAAGGCGTTCCCGACGAACTCGAAGAAGCGGCGTACGTGGACGGCGCGGGCGTGTTCAGAACGTATTTTACTATTATACTGCCCAACGCTATCCCAATGATGGTAACTATATTTTTGTTCGCGTTCACGTGGCAGTGGACGGACGAGTTTTACGTCCAGCTGTTCACGACCGAAACCGGGCCGTATTTAATGCCGAGAATAGTTAAAATCCCGAGAAGTCTAATCACGAATAACGCGGCCGCGACCGCCGCGGGAACGATGTACACCGCCGCAATCAGAAGCACCTGCGGACTGATGATTATCGCGCCGCTGATAGTGGTCTATCTTATCGGTCAGAGATTTTTAATACAGGGAATAGAAAGAACCGGCGTCGTAGGATAAAAATAAAAAATAAAAATGCGGGCGAACCCCGCATTTTTTACGCCGATTATAAATTAGACCTCTTTCAAAACCGAAATACGACCACCCCGCCGTCTGCGGACGGCACCCCTCCACGGAGGGGAATTAATAAAAAGGCAGAGTTT